>NZ_JBPKJK010000171.1:0-18899 GCF_051756985.1 Saccharothrix sabaoui | reverse complement strand
TACTCGCCGGGGAAGGTGCGCGCGTTCACCGACGCCGTGATGCGTGCGCACGCCGTCGCGGTCGGGCAGCCAGATGTCGTCGCCCATGCCGATCTCGTCGCCGTAGTACAGGACGGGCGAGCCGGGCATGGACAGCAGGATCGCGGTGAGCAGCTCCTGCTGCCCCCGGTCGTTGCCCAGCAGCGGGGCCAGCCGGCGGCGGATGCCCACGTTGGCCCTCATCCGCGGCTCCGGCGCGTACTCGGCGTACATGAACTCGCGCTCGTCGTCGGTGACCATCTCCAGGGTCAGCTCGTCGTGGTTGCGCAGGAAGATGCCCCACTGCGCGCCCGACGGGATGGGCGGCGTCCGCTCCAGGATCTCGGTGACGGGCAGCGCCGACTCCTTGCGCAGGCCCATGAACAGGCGGGGCATGAGCGGGAAGTGGAACGCCATGTGGCACTCGTCGCCGCCCACGCCCGGGTCGCCGAAGTAGTGCGCCACGTCGGCGGGCCACTGGTTGGCCTCGGCCAGCAGCACCCGGCCGGGGTACTCGTCGTCGACGACCTTGCGCACCAGCTTGAGGAAGTCGTGCGTCTCCTGCAGGTTCTCGTTGTTCGTGCCGTCCCGCTCGAACAGGTAGGGCACGGCGTCGAGCCGGAACCCGTCGATGCCGAGGTCCAGCCAGAAGCGCAGGACGTCGAGCATGGCGCTCTGCACGGCCGGGTTGTCGTAGTTCAGGTCCGGCTGGTGGGAGAAGAACCGGTGCCAGTAGAACTGGCCGCGCTCCGGGTCCCAGGTCCAGTTCGAGGACTCGGTGTCGACGAAGATGATCCGGGTCAGGTCGTAGCGCTGGTCGCTGTCGCCCCACACGTAGAAGTCGCCGTACGGGCCGGTGGGGTCGCGGCGCGACTCCTGGAACCACGGGTGCGCGGACGAGGTGTGGTTCATGACCAGGTCGGTGATGACCTTCATGCCGCGCCGGTGCGCGGAGTCGAGCAGCCGCACGAAGTCGGACAGCTCCCCGAACTCCGGCCGCACGGCCCGGAAGTCGCTGATGTCGTAGCCGCCGTCGTTCATCGGGGAGGCGTAGAACGGCGGCAGCCAGACGCAGTCCACGCCGAGCCACTCCAGGTAGTCCAGCTTGGACTCCAGGCCGGCCAGGTCGCCGACGCCGTCGCCGTTGGAGTCGGCGAACGCGCTGACCAGCACCTCGTAGAACACCGCGCGCTTGAACCAGTCGGCGGTGGTGGGGTCGTTCGCGAGCGACACGGTCCTCACGCTCCTTCGGTGCGACGTGCGGGGTCGCCCGTGGTCGGGCGGCCGATGTCGACGACGTGGGCCACGGCTGTGGCCGGGTCGAGCCGGACGTAGTTCTCCCGCCCCCAGCGCCAGGTCTGGCCGGTGACCTCGTCGTGCGCGGTGAACGCCTCGCCCACGCCCAGGTCGGCCGGGTCGAGGCGCAACGTGCCCTCCTGCGGCGTGACCGGGTCGAGGGTCACCACGCACAGCACGGTGTCGCCGGTGGCGGGGTCGGTCTTGGAGTAGGCGATCAGCGCGTCGTTGTCGACGTCGTGGAAGCGCAGCTCGCGCAGCTGCCGCAGCGCCGGGTGGGCGCGGCGCAGCTCGTTGAGGCGGGTCAGCCACGGCTCCAGCGAGCGCCCCTCGCGCAGGGCGCGCTCGAAGTCGCGGGGCTGCAGCTCGTACTTCTCCGAGGCGCGGAACTCCTCGCCGCCCTCGCGCAGCACCTCGTGCTCGTGCAGCTCGAAGCCCGAGTACACGCCCCACGTGGGCGCCAGCGTCGCGGCCAGGGTGGCGCGCAGCGCGGACATCGCGGGCAGGCCGGCCTGGAGCTCCCGCGGCAGGATGTCGGGGGTGGTGACGAACAGGTTCGGCCTGGCCTCGTGGCCGTGCGCGGCGATCTCCAGCCCGAAACCGGTCAGCTCGGCCTTGGTGTTCCGCCACGTGAAGTAGGTGTAGCTCTGGTCGAAGCCCAGGCGCGCCAACCCGTACAGGCGGGCGGGCCGGGTGAACGCCTCGGCCAGGAACACCACGTCCGGGTGCTCGTGCTTGACCTGCCAGATCAGCCAGTGCCAGAAGTCCGGCGGCTTGGTGTGCGGGTTGTCCACCCGGAAGATCCGCACGCCCTGGCCGATCCAGAACCGCACCACGCGGAGGATCTCCGCGCGCAGGCCCAGCGGGTCGTTGTCGAAGTTCAGCGGGTAGATGTCCTGGTACTTCTTCGGCGGGTTCTCCGCGTACGCGATGGTCCCGTCGGGCAGCTCGGTGAACCACTCGGGGTGCTCGGTCACCCACGGGTGGTCGGGCGCGCACTGGAGCGCCAGGTCCAGCGCCACCTCCAGGCCCAGCCCGGCGGCCCGGTCGACGAACGCCTTGAAGTCGACCAGCGTCCCCAGGTCGGGGTGCACGGCGTCGTGCCCGCCGTCGCGCGAGCCGATCGCCCACGGCGAGCCCACGTCGTCCGGCCCGGCGGTCAGGGCGTTGTCGCGCCCCTTGCGGTTCACCTCCCCGATCGGGTGGATCGGTGGCAGGTACACCACGTCGAACCCCATCCGGGCGATCCGCTCCAGCGCGTCGGCGGCGGTGGCGAACGTGCCGTGCACCGGCTTTCCCCCCGCGTCCCACCCCCCGGTGGAGCGGGGGAAGAACTCGTACCAGGAACCGTGCGCGGCGCGGTCGCGGTCCACCCACAGCCGGTGGGTCTCGCCGCGGCTGACCAGGTCGCGCACCGGGCGCTCGCGCATCGCCCGCGCCACCGGGGCGGCCAGCGCGGGCGCCACCCGCCTGCCCGGTGGCAGCGCCGGGTCGTCGAGCGCGCGTGCCGCGCCCAGCAGCGCCGCCCGCTCCTCCCTCGGCCGCTTGACCAGCGCCGCCCGCCGCAGCAGGTCCACGCCGGCGGCGAGGTCGTTGGCCAGCTCCGCCGCGCCCTGACCCGCGTCGAGCTTGGCCCGCACCGCGTGCTCCCAGGTGGCCCACGGGTCGGACCACGCGTCCACCCGGAAGGTCCACTGGCCGGGCCGGTCGGGGGCGATCGGGGCGGACCAGCGGTCCGCGCCCGGGTCGACCAGGACCATGCGCGTCCGCCGCGCCGCCCGGTCGCCGGGTCCCCGCCACACCACGGTCGCGCCCGCCGCGTCGTGCCCCTCGCGCCACACCGCGGCGGTCACCGGGACGTGCTCACCCACGACGGCCTTCGCGGGATAACGTCCCGCGGCGACCACCGGCATCACATCTTCGACATAGATTCGGCCGGACATCACACCCGTCCTTTCTCGGTGGATCGAACAAAAGGATGCCGCATCCGGAGAACGCGGATAACCGTTTCTCGATCGGTTCGGAAAGTTCCTGACCAGCGCATTCACCCGTGGTCGGGGCGGACGTCACGAAGTGCGCCATCGGCCGTTCGCGCAGGTCTTGCCGTTAACTCCCGGTCCTACTTCACGGAGTGGCCGTGCGGCCCCGTCCGGTGCTTGTCGCCCCGGCCCCGATCGGGTCAACTCGTCCTCGGCAGCAATTCACCACGGATCTGCCGACACCAGCGACGGAGAAACGATGACGAAGAAGATTCTGTTCGTCCTCTCGGAATACGGCTACTGGGGCGAGGAACTCCTCGGCCCGGTCGCCACGTTCGACGAGCGGGGCTACCAGTCGGTCTTCGCGACGCCCACCGGCGCGCGGGCCCGAGCACTGCCGCCGAGCCTCGACCCCGGCTACATCGACCCGCCCCTGGGCCGGTCGGTGACCACGCCGGAGGTCGCGGTGGCGGCGAAGGAGCTGGACGAGTCGTCCCGGCTCGACAACCCCATCAGCCTCGCCGAGTGGATCCCGGACCGCCCGTACTTCAGCGAGCCGGACTTCCTGCGCCGCATCGAGGCGTACAACCGCGAGCTGGGCAACCTCGACGAGGACATCAAGCAGTTCGACGCCCTGGTGATCGTCGGCGGCTCCGGCCCGATCGTGGACCTGGCCAACAACGAGCGCCTGCACGAGCTGATCCTCGCGTTCCTGCGCGCGGACAAGCCCATCGTCGGCGAGTGCTACGGCGTCGCGCCGCTGGCCTTCGCCCGCGACTGGGAGGACCGCAAGTCGATCATCTGGGGCAAGCACGTCACGGGCCACTGCAAGGAGTACGACTACAAGGACGGCACCGGCTTCATCGGCGTCGACTTCAACATGGGCCCGCCGCCGTACCCCCTGGAGTACATCCTCCGCGACGCCACCGGCCCCGACGGTGCCTACCACGGCAACGTCGGCAAGGAGGTCTCGGTGATCGTCGACTACCCGTTCATCACCGCGCGTTCCACGCCGGACTCGTTCCCGGCCGGTGAGAAGCTCGTCGAAGTCCTCGAATCCGGCCTGCGCCGATTCGGTTGGTGACCACTCAGCTGTAGCGAATCGGGAAGGAATACGGTCATGACCGCAAGGCCGGGAAAGGTCGCCATCTTCGAGCAGTTCGTCGCGGATGGCTTTACCCGGATGTTCGGGAATCCGGGAACCGTGGAAGAGGGGTTCCTGGACATCCTGGAGGGCGTGCCGGGCTTCGAGTACGTGCTGGCGCTGCAGGAGACCGTCGCCATCGCGATGGCCGACGGCTACGCCAGGGCGACGGCCGGGCCCGCGCTGGTCCAGCTGCACACCGGCGTGGGTCTCGGCAACGGCATCGGCATGCTGTACCAGGCCATGCGCGGTCATTCACCGCTGGTGGTCATCGCGGGCGAGGCCGGGGTGCGGTACGACGCGATGGACTCGCAGATGGCCACCGACCTCGTCGCCATGGCGAGGCCGGTGACCAAGTGGGCCACCCGGGTCACCCACCCGTCGTCGCTGCTGCGCACCCTGCGCCGCGCCGTGAAGACGGCCATGACCGCCCCGCGCGGTCCGGTCTTCGTCGCGCTGCCGATGGACGTGCTCGACGCGGAGAACACCGAGGAGGTGCGGCGCAGCACCGTACCCAGCCAGGCGGTCGTCCCTGTCCAGGAGGACCTGGACAGGGCGACCGCCGCGCTGACCGGCGCGTACCACCCCGTGATCCTCATGGGCGACGGCGTGTCGGTCTCCGGTGCGCAGGACGAGCTGACCCGCGTGGCGGAGCTGCTCGACGCGCCGGTGTGGGGCCTGGACTCCTCCGAGCTGAACATGGACAACACGCACCCGCTGTGGCAGGGACAGCTCGGGCACATGTTCGGCGCCAACTCCGAGCGCCAGGTGGCGGACGCGGACGCCGTGCTGATCGTGGGGACCTACGTGTTCCCCGAGGTGTTCCCCTCGCTGCACAACCCGTTCCGGGCCGACGCGAAGATCGTGCACGTCGACCTGGACACCTACGAGATCGCCAAGAACCACCCGGTGGACGTGGCGCTGGCCGCGGACCCGAAGCACACCCTGGCCGCGCTGGGCGAGCGGCTGTTCGCGGCGGGGCGGCGACCCACCGCGCGCTCGTCGGCGGTGTGGCGGCGGCCCCGACCGGGGCAGAACGCGCCGATGATGGAGCTGTTCGCGGCCGAGCTGGCCGAGCAGGGCGGCAGCGACCTGGTGATCTTCGACGAGGCCCTCACCTCCTCGCCGGCGCTCACCAAGTACCTGCCGCCGCGGGTGAAGGGCAACTACTTCTCCACCCGCGGCGGGTCGCTGGGCATCGGCATCCCCGGCGCCATCGGCGCCAAGATGGCCCGGCCCGACGCCGAGGTCGTCGGGTTCACCGGCGACGGCGGCTCGATGTACACCATCCAGGCGCTGTGGACGGCGGCCCGCGAGGGGATCGCGGCCAAGTTCGTCATCTGCAACAACCACCGCTACGAGCTGCTCGACCTCAACATCGAGCAGTACTGGAGCGAACGCGGCATCGACCGGCACGAGTACCCGTCCGGGTTCGACCTGGGCCGGCCGGAGATCGGGTTCGCCGAGCTGGCCCGCGCCCTGGGCGTGGACGGCGTGCGGGTGGAGAAGCCGAGCCAGGTGGCGGGTGCCGTGCGGCGGATGCTCACCGCCACCGGTCCGTTCCTGATCGACCTGGTCACGAAGTAGGAGGGTCGCAGATGCCGGAACTCGCGCGTCGCGAGAACGGTCGCCTGGCCGGCCGCACCGTCGCGATCTTCATGGAAACCGACTACGTCGAACCGGAAATCGCCTACTACGAGCGCAGGTTCGCCGAGGAGGGCGCCACGATCGAGTACCTGACCCGGTTGTGGGGCCAGGAGTCGATCACCTTCACCGGCCACGAGTACCAGGTGCCGCTGACCGTCAGCGGCGACCTGGAGGCGGTGGACGACGACACCCTGCGCGGCTACGACGCCCTCATCGTGCCCTCGGGCATGGTGTCGGACCGGCTGCGCTACAGCGAGACCCCGACGGGCCGGGCGCCCGCCGTGGACCTCCTCGCCCGGGCGTTCGCCGAGCCGGGCGTCCTCAAGGGGATCATCTGCCACGGCATGTGGCTGGTCGCGCCGATCCCCGAGGTCGTGGCCGGTCGCCGGGTCACCTGCCACAACAACCTGATCGGGGACGTGCGCAACATGGGCGCCGCGTACACCGACCAGGACGTGGTGGTGGACGGCGACCTCGTCACGGGGCGCAGCGCCGACGCCGCGCACCTGTTCGCGCGCACGTTGATCGACCTGATCGCGGCGCGCACCCCGGTGGGCAGCATGCGCAGCCGCCAACGCATGTTGCGCGGCATCGGCCTGACCCCGCCCGGCCCGCGCCACGCGGCCACCGACCCCCGCCCCTGACCCGAGCGCACGACCCGCCGCCCGCGAGCGCACGACACACCGCGCACGAGCGCATGACTCGCGGGTCGTCAACGCAGGACTCGCCGGTGTCCCGGCCGGACCTCGGCGAGTCCTGCGCTCGTGGCCCGTGAGTCGTGCGTTCGCGACGTGCGGGTCGTGCGTTCGGGGCTTACCCAGCAGACCCGCCCCGTGGGGGTGGGCACCGATTGGAGTGCAGGTGACGACCCATGGTCGCTGACAACCGCATGGACTTCGTGTTCTCCGACCTCGTCGCCGGGTACGTGGTCGCGTTCGACCCCACCCGGGGCGCGCTGGACCTGCGCACCAGCGACGGCCGCGCGGTCCGGGCCAGGATCACCCGCGACACGTACGCGGAGATGACCCGCAACCTGGGCGAGCCGCCGGTCAGCGTGCCGGAGCCGCTGCGCGACCTGCTCACGCCCGGCCGGCACGTCTTCGTCCACGGCCTGTACTACCCGGAGCGCGGCGACGCGGTGTTCGACGCCAAGCGCGTCGTGCTGGTGGGCCCCGGCGACCGCTACCGGTTCGAGGAGACCGACTGGTGGCCCCGGCAGCTCGCCGAGCTGGCCCGCTTCTACCGGCACGCCCAGTTCGGCGCGAAGAGCCCCGTCGACTTCGCCGACTACCGCACGGTCCTGCGCCTGGGCGGCGACAAGTCCGACGACCACGTGCAGGAGACCGACACCCTCTCGCGCCTGGTCTACGGCATGGCCAGCGCCTACATGCTCACCGGCGACGAGGACTTCCTGGACGTCGCCGAACGCGGCACCGAGTACCTGCGCGACAACATGCGGTTCGTCGACCGGGACGAGAACGTCGTCTACTGGTACCACGGCATCGACGTGCGCGACGGCGCCCAGTTCCGCTCCTTCGCGTCGGAGTTCACCGACGACGCGCAGTCCATCCCGGCCTACGAGCAGATCTACGCCCTGGTCGGCCCCACCCAGACCTACCGCATCACCGGTGACCCGCGCATCGCGTCCGACATCGACGGCACGCTGCGCCTGTTCGAGCGGTTCTTCAAGGACCCGGTGCGCGGCGGCTACTACTCGCACGTCGACCCGATCCTGCTCAGCCCGCACCACGACTCGCTGGGCCCGAACAAGTCGCGCAAGAACTGGAACTCCATCGGCGACCACGCGCCCGCGTACCTGATCAACCTCTACCTCGCCACCGGCGAGGAGCGGCACGCGAAGATGCTGGAGGAGACGTTCGACCTGATCGTCCAGCACTTCCCGGACGCGACCAGCCCGTTCGTCCAGGAGCGCTTCCACGGCGACTGGACGCCGGACCGCACGCACGGCTGGCAGCAGGACCGCGCGGTGGTCGGCCACAACCTCAAGATCGCCTGGAACCTGATCCGGATGAACTCCATCCGGGCCAAGGACTCCTACACCACGCTCGCCGACCGGATCGCCCGCTCGCTGCCCGCCTACGGCGCGGACCGGCAGCGCGGCGGCTGGTACGACGTGGTGCAGCGGGTGCTGGGCGTCGGCCAGGACACCCACCGCCTGGTGTGGCACGACCGCAAGGCGTGGTGGCAGCAGGAGCAGGCCATCCTGGCCTACCTGGTCCTCGCGGGCACCACCGGCGACGACG
Organism: Saccharothrix sabaoui; assembly: GCF_051756985.1. Taxonomy (NCBI): domain Bacteria; kingdom Bacillati; phylum Actinomycetota; class Actinomycetes; order Pseudonocardiales; family Pseudonocardiaceae; genus Saccharothrix; species Saccharothrix sabaoui. Next base: position 10,551 of record NZ_JBPKJK010000171.1, on the reverse strand, counting down.
AGTTCCTGCGGCACGGCCGCGAGGCGCAGGCGTTCTACAACGCGTTCTTCCTCGACCACGACGAGGGCGGCGTCTACTTCAACGTGCTGGCGGACGGCCACCCGTACCTGCTGGGCACCGAGCGGCTCAAGGGCAGCCACTCCATGTCCGTGTACCACGCGGCGGAGCTGGCGTTCCTGGCCACCGTGTACGGCCGGCTGCTGCTCGGCGGCGGCCCGCTGTCGCTGTGGTTCAAGCCGCGCGCGGACGGCTTCAAGGACCGCGTGCTGCGGGTCGCGCCGGACGCGCTGCCCGCCGGGGCGGCCCGCCTGGAGTGGGTGGAGGTCGACGGCCGGCCGCACGCCGACTTCGACCCGGTGGCGATGACGGTCAACCTGCCCGACTCCGACCACGACCTCACGGTGCGGGCCCACCTGGCGCCCGCGGAGGGGTAGTCCGGTGACCGCCGACCTGGCCACGCGGTGGATCGCCGGGTACGAGGTGCGCGCCGGGCGGCAGCTGCCGTTCGGCGCCACCCCCGTGCCCGGCGGGGTCACCTTCTCGGTGCCGTCCAACCACGCCACGGCCGTCACGCTGGTGCTGTTCGCCCGCGGGTCGACCGAGGTGCTGGCGGAGCTGCCGTTCCCGGAGGAGTTCCGGGTGGGCGGCGCGTGGGCGATGACCGTGTTCGGGGTCGACCCCGACGAGGTCGACTACGGCTACCGCGTGGACGGGCCGTTCGACCCGGTCGCCGGGCACCGGTTCGACCCGACCGCCGTGCTGGTCGACCCGTACGCGAAGGCCCTGGCGGGTGCCGAGGAGTGGGGCGTGCGGCCCGGCCCGAGGTACGCGCCGACCCGGTGGCGCTCGCGCGTGGTGCGCGACGAGTTCGACTGGGAGGACGACCGCCGGCCCGGCCACGCGCCCGAGGACCTGGTGGTCTACGAGCTGCACGTGCGCGGCTTCACCCGGCACCCGAGCTCCGGGGTCCGGTCGCCCGGCACCTACGCCGGGCTGGTCGAGAAGATCCCGTACCTCAAGCGCCTCGGCGTGAACTGCGTCGAGCTGATGCCGGTGTTCGAGTTCGACGAGTTCACCGACTCGCGCCACGACCCGGTAACGGACACCTGGTGGTACAACTACTGGGGCTACAGCACCGTGGGCTTCTTCGCCCCCAAGGCGTCCTTCGCCGCCGGTCCGTCCCCCGTGGACGAGCTGAAGACCCTGGTGAAGGAGCTGCACCGGGCGGGCATCGAGGTCTTCCTCGACGTGGTGTTCAACCACACCGCCGAGGGCAACGAGGACGGGCCGACGATCTCGTTCCGCGGCCTGGACAACCGCACGTTCTACATGCTCACGCCGCGCGGGGAGTACTACAACTTCAGCGGCACCGGCAACACCGTCGACTGCAACGACCCGGTGGTGCGCGGCTTCGTGCTGGACTGCCTGCGCTACTGGGCCTCGGAGTACCACGTCGACGGGTTCCGCTTCGACCTGGCGGCCATCCTCTCGCGCGGTTCCGACGGCGCGGTGCTGGCGAACCCGCCGCTGGTGGAGGCGCTGGCCAACGACCCGGTGCTGCGCGACTGCAAGCTGATCGCCGAGGCGTGGGACGCCGCCGGCCTCTACCAGGTGGGCAGCTTCCCCGGCCACCGGCGCTTCGCCGAGTGGAACGGCCGCTACCGCGACGCGCTGCGCCGCTTCCTCAAGGGCGACGACGGCGTGGTGGGGGAGGTGGCCACCCGGTTCGCCGGGTCGCCCGACCTCTACGGCGACCGCGAGCCGGCGGCGTCGGTCAACTTCGTCACCGCGCACGACGGCTTCACCCTCGCCGACCTGGTGTCCTACAACGACAAGCACAACGAGGCCAACGGCGAGGGCGGTCGCGACGGCGACAACGGCAACAACTCGTGGAACAGCGGCGTCGAGGGGCCCACCGACGACCCCGGCGTGCTGGCGCTGCGGGCGCGGCAGGTGCGCAACGCCCTGCTGCTGCTGGCGACCAGCCAGGGCGTGCCGATGCTGCTGGCCGGTGACGAGGCGGGCCGCACCCAGCGCGGCAACAACAACGCCTACTGCCACGACGGCGAGCTGTCCTGGTTCGACTGGGACCTGGTGGGGCGCAACGACGACCTGGTCGAGTTCACCCGCCGGGTGCTCGCGTTCCGCGCGGCCCACCCGGCGCTGCGCCACCGGGGCCACCTCGTCGGCGGCCGGGACGTGACCTGGCAGGGCGCGGACGGCGGCGAACCGGACTGGTCGCCGTCGAGCAGGCTGCTGGCCGCGCGGGTGAGCCGCGGCGAGGACCACGTGTTCGTGGCGGCCAACACCCACTGGGAGGGCGTGGAGGTGGCGCTCCCGGAGGGCTTCGGGTGGCGCCTGTTCGCCGACACCTGGACGGGCGAGGCGCACGAGCCCGGCACGGAACCACCGGTCGCCGACCGGTCGCGGCTGTGGGCGGGGCCGCGTTCGGTGGTGGTGCTGACCGCCCGCCCGACGAGAGGGGTGTGAGGGACGATGGGTTTCGAGGCCAAGAGCCACGTGTGGGACGGGATCGCCACGATCCGGCTGCGCGGCGAGTTGGAGGCGCGGTCGGCGGGCAAGCTGAACCGGGTGATCGCCGAGGTCGCCGCCCAGCCGCTCAAGCGGCTGGTGCTGCTGATGGACGAGCTGTCCTACCTGTCCTCCGCGGGACTGCGCAGCCTGGTGTACGCGCACCAGAGGCTGGGCCGCGGCGTGCAGATCGTGCTGGTCGGGACGCAGCCGGAGGTGGCCGAGACGATCCGGCTGACCGGTTTCGACCGCAGCGTGGTGATGCAGGAGCCGGCGGGGGCATGACCGCCGAGTCGTCGTCCGCGGTGGAGACCGCGGACACGGTGGGCCCGCGGGTCGCGGAGGTGGTGCGCGGCCTCGCCGAGCGCGCCTCCCTGACCCGCGGGCAGGCCCACCGGTTGAGGTTGGCCGTCGACGAGATCGCAACGAACATCGTCGAGCACGGCTACGGCGGGCGCGGCGAGGTCCGCGTCTGCGGCGGGGTGGACGGTGACCGGGTGTGGGTGCGCACCGAGGACCGGGCGCCGCCGTTCGACCCGCGCGCCCACGACCCGTCGGACGTGCTGGGGACCCACCCGACCGAACGGACTCCGGGCGGGTTGGGTGTGCACCTCGCCCTGACGGCCCTCGACGAGTTCCACTACGAGTACGTGGACGGCCGGAACCGCAGCACGATGGTGGTGCGCCGGCTGCCGGGGGAGGGTCGAAGTGGCACTGACAGCTGTTGAGCGGCAGACGCGCGAGGTGCTGGTGGTGGCCCGCGGGCTGCCGGTCGTGGCGGCCTCGCTGGAGGAGGCGGGTTTCCGCGTCCAGGTGGTGGAGCCGGGTGAGGTGGACGGGGCCGGGCGGCCCGACGTGGTGCTGTTCGCGGCGTCGCTGGGCCTGCGCCTGGTGGGGGTGCTGACCCGCAGGCTCGCCGACGCGGGCGCGCGGCACCGGGTGGTGGTGTTCGCCGACGGCGACCTGGCCGCGCTGGAGGCCTGCGTGCGCGCGGGGTACGACTACGTCGCGCCGCCGTACTCGCCGGTGCTGCTGCGCGGGCGGCTGCTGTCGACGGGGGAGCGCGACCGGTTCGCCGCGTTGGCGGACCGGCGCGCCGCCGAGGCCGCGTTCCACGAGTACGAGCAGGACCTGTCCCTGGTCAACGACCTGCAGGCCGGGTTCCTGCCCGACGTCCTGCCCGCGCCGCCCGGGTGGGAGCTGGCCGCCCGCTTCCGGCCGGCCCGCCTGGTCGCGGGCGACTTCTACGACTGCTTCGAGCTGCTCGACGGCCACCGGCTGGGGCTGGTCGTGGCCGACGTGTGCGACAAGGGCATCGGCGCGGCCCTGTTCATGGCGCTCATCCGCACCCTGTTGCGGCACGGCGCCGAGGACGACGCGGTGCCGCGCGAGGCGGGTGACCCGGGGCTGTCGCCGCGGTTGACCCACGGCGCCGGACCGCTGGCGCGGGCGGTCGCCGACACCAACCGCTACCTGGCCCGCAACCACCTGCGGCAGGGCTACTTCGCGACGGTGTTCTTCGGCGTGCTCGACCCGCTGTCCGGGGACCTGGTCTACATCAACTGCGGCCACAACCCGCCGGTGGTGGTGCGCGCCGACGGTTCGCGCACGGAGCTGCCGCCCACCGGGCCCGCGCTCGGGATGCTCGCCGACGGGGTGCACGCGCTGGGCCACGTCCGGCTCGGCCCGGGGGACTCGCTGCTGGTCTACACCGACGGCGTGACCGAGGCGCGGGACGCGGTCGGGCGGCGGCTGGGCGTGGAGCCGGTGCTGGCCGCGGTGCCGCCGGGCGGCTCGGCCGAGGAGCTGCTGGCCTCCGTGGACGAGGTGCTGCGGCGGCACGTCGGCGGCGCGTCGCAGTCCGACGACATCACGGTGCTCGGTCTGCACCGGGTTGGACCCGCCCCCTTGTTAGGGAGGGTTCCCCTACATTAGGCTCGCCCTCGTCGGATACCCGGTCGAGTAGGAGTCACGAGCGTGAACACGCCTGCACTGTCCTTCCAGGACGCCCGCCGCGCGCTGGACGCGGCCCTCGCGCACGCCGAGCAGCTGAACGTCGCCGTCGCCGTCGCCGTCGTCGACAACGGGGGCAACACCGTCGCGCTCGCGCGCCAGGACGGTGCCACCTTCCTGAGCGGCCGCCTGGCCGTCAGCAAGGCGGTGACGTCCGCCGGTCTCGGTTTCGAGACCGAGGGGCTGAGCCAGTTCCTGTCCGGCAACCCCGCCCTGCTGGCGGGTCTGTCGACCCAGCCCGACGTGGCCGTCGTCCCCGGCGGCGTGCCGATCGTCGTCGGCGGCACGATCGTCGGCGCCATCGGTGTCGCGGGCGGTCAGGCCGGCGAGGACGGCCCGGTCGCCAAGGCCGGTCTCGCCGCCCTGACCCCCGAGGTCGTCGGCGCCTGAGGTCCCCGGCCGGCACGGGCGCACGCGCCGTCGCCCGTGCCGGCCGGACCGCCCCCGCGACCCGTCGCGGGAACGGAACGGACGGACAACGTCGAATTCACGGAATACCCCCGGTAAATCGCTCCGGCCTGGTCCGCGCATTGTTCGCGGGTAATGTTCGGGATGAGTTGTTGACCACTCGTTCCGAATGGGGTGCGGTTACCGATGGCAATTGTCGAGACAATCAGGTTCCGGTTGGTCGACGGGTTCGACGAGGCCAAGTTCCGGGAGATCAACATCAAGATGCAGCGCGAGTACATGGAGCCCAAGCCGGGCTTCGTCTCGCGCCAGTCGGCCATCGCCGAGCACGGCGAGTGGCTGATCGTGGTGACGTGGGCGAGCCCGGAGGCCGCGCAGGCGGTCATCTCGGCCTTCTACGGCGCCCCGGAGACGCAGGACTTCCTGTCGGCCATCGACCTGTCGTCCGTGCAGCCCGGCAGCTACACCCTCGTCGAGAACTGACGAGCCGGGGCCGGCCGGGCGGCGTCCCCCTCCGGCCGGCCGGCCCCGTCGCCCGAATCACGAGAACAGCGTTCCCCGGTCCGACCGGGAGGAGAGGAATGGTGGCCGTGGCCTTCGGAATCATCGGCGCCGGTGAGATCGGCGGTGCCCTGACCGCGCAGCTCGTCCGCAACGGGCACGAGGTCGTGATCGCGAACTCGCGCGGTCCCGAGACGCTCGCGGACCTGGTCGCGGAATTCGGCCCGAAGGTGAAGGCGGGCACGGTGGAGGACGCCGCGCGGGCGGGGGAGCTGGTCTTCCTGGCCATCCCGTTCAACCGCTACGCCGAGCTGCCCGCCGCCGCCTTCGAGGGGCGCGTCGTGGTCGACGCGGGCAACTACTACGCCGACCGCGACGGCCACGACCCGCGGCTGGAGTCCGGGGAGACCAGCAGCGGCCAGGTCCTGGCCGGGCTGCTGCCCGGCGCGGTCGTGGTCAAGGCTTTCAACACCGTGTGGTACCGCAGGCTGCGCGACGAGGGTCGGCCCGACCTGCCCCTCGCCGAGCGGATCGCGGTCCCCGTGGCCTCCGACGACGCCGACGCCAAGGCCAGGGTCTCCGCCCTGGTCGAGGAGTTCGGCTTCGCGCCAGTGGACAACGGCGCCCTCGCGGACAGCCGCAGGCAGGAACTGGGCACGCCGGTCTTCAACCAGGTGGTCGGCCCCGTCGAGGCCGAAGCCCTGCTGCACCGGGTGCCCTGAGCGCCGGTCCACGACGAGGGGCCTCCCACCGACCGGTGGGAGGCCCCTCCGCACGTGCTCAGAGGATCGGCAGCACGTCCCGCAGCACGGCGAGGTGCTCGTCGACCGACCCGAGGCCCAGCCCCATCGTGCTCACGCACAGGTGCGTGGCGCCCAGCTCGCGCCACCCGGCCGCGAACGAGGCCCAGTCGCGCTCCGGGACCTCCGAGAGCTTCAACCGGGGCTCGAACCCCAGCGCGCCGGGGTCGCGGCCCGCCTCGGCGGCGTAGCCCCGGACGCGCCGCAGCATGTCCGCGGCCACCGCGTCGGGCGCGCGCTGCGGCAACCACCCGTCGCCCAGCCGCCCGGCCCGGCGCAGCACCGGTTCCGCGTTGCCGCCGAACCACACCGGGACGCGCCCGGCCGCCGGCCGCGGCTTGATGCCCGCGTGGTCGACGGTGTGCCAGCGGCCCCGGAAGTCCACGGACGGCCGCGCCCACAGCAGGCGCATCAGCTCGACCTGCTCGGCGCTGCGCGCGCCCCGGTTGGTGAAGTCCTCGCCGAGGGCCTCGTACTCCACGCTGTTCCAGCCGATCCCGACGCCCAGCCGCAGCCGGCCGCCGCTGAGGACGTCGACCTCGGCCGCCTGCTTCGCCACCAGCACGGTCTGCCGCTGCGGCAGCACGAGCACGCCGGTGGCCAGCTCCAGCCGGGTCGTGACCGCGGCCAGGAAGCCGAGCAGGACGAACACCTCGTGGAACGGCGTCTCGTGGTCGTAGGCGGGCCGGTTCGGGCGGGCGCGGAAGTCGGCGCCCGCCACGTGGTCGAACACCAGCGCGTGGGCGTAGCCGATCTCCTCGACCGACCGCGCCCACGTGCGGATGTCCTCGGGGTCGTCGCCGATCTCCGTCTGCGGGAAGATCGCTCCTGCGCGCAAGGCGCTGCTCCTGTCCTGTCGTGGTCCGGGCACGGGGGAGGCGAGGCAGCGTGGGGGATACGCTGCCTCGCCTCGGTGGAGGGACCGCTCAGCTGGTGGCGGCCTTCTCGTCCTCCACCGGTACGGCGGTGCCCGCGCTGGTGGGCTCCGCCGCGGGCTTGAGCGCGCTGGTGGCCCACGCCGCCACGACGCCGACCGCGCAGATGATCAGCGCCGTCAGCATGGCGCCGTCCGCGCCGCGGTTGATCGCCGCGCCGCCGATGAGCGCACCGACCGCGATGCCCGCGGTGACCGCCGAGGCGGGCAGCGTGGCCGCGAAGTCGCGACCCGGGCCGGCGAGGGTGACCACGCGGTACTGGATCGACGGCACGATGCCGAACCCGACGATGCCCCACACGCCCAGGGCGATCGCGGCCACCACCGGGTTGGAACCGGCGAAGTACAGCGCCGCGAGCGCGATCACCAGGATCAGGCTGCCGACGACGATCGTGCCCGCGGCGTTCTTGTCCGCGGCGGAACCGCCCAGGAACGTGCCGACGGCGTTCGCGATGCCGTACACCAGCAGGAAGATCGAGATGGTGCCGCCGGAGATGCCGGTGACGTCGGCCAGGAACGGCTGGAGGTAGGTCAGGCCGGCGAACTGGCCGCCCATGATCAGGAAGCCGAGGCCCAGCAGCGCCAGCACCTTGGGCGCGAGCGCGTGCTTGGCCTGCGCGCCGAAGCCGCCGACCCCCGAGTTCGGCACCGGCGGGATGACGACCAGCGCCAGCACCAGGGCCAGGGCGCCGGTGATGACGATGGCCACGAACGACGCCTCCCAGCCCCAGCTCTGGCCGATCAGGGTGCCGATCGGGACGCCGAGGGCGGTGGAGACCGCCACGCCGCCGAAGACGAACGAGATCGCCTTGCCCATCTTCTCCGGCGGCATCATGCCCGCGCCGACGGCGAAGGCCACGCCCATGAACAGGCCGTGCAGCGAGCCGGTGAGCACCCGGGCGAACAGCAGCATGCCGAAGCCGGTGGCCACCACGGCGAGCACGTTGCCCACCACGTAGGCCGCCAGGGTCAGCTGGAGCAGCTGCTTGCGGGCGAACTTGATCGTGAGGGCGGTCAGGATCGGACCGCCGATGGACACGCCCAGCGCGTAGGTCGTCACCAGGCTGCCCGCGGAGCCGATCGAGACGCCCATGTCGTCGGCGATCAGGTTCAGGATGCCGACGACGATCAGCTCGGCGCTGCCCGCGACGAATGCGCCGAGGAACAAAGCGCCGAGCGCCAGGTTGGTTCGCGCCGGGCTGAGTCCCGGTCGCAGGTCTGCACTCATGTGCACCTTCCTCGTAGTTCGGTGGTGTCCCGCGGGTCCTTCTGCCGGACCCGCGGGGCGTTCTCCTGCGACGCCCTGGTCCCAGTCGGTCGACCCGGTGTTAGGGAACGATCCCTAGCATTGCGCGGCCAACCGTAATACAGTCGGACGGACCGAAGCAAGGGGTGGCCGCGATGCAACGCACTTCCGCTGACACCCGTGAGCACGTCCTGCGCGTCGCCCACGGGCTCTTCCACGGCAACGGCATCCGGGTCACCGGTGTCGACAAGGTCGCCGCCGCGGCGGGCGTCGCGCCCACCACGCTGTACCGGCTGTTCGCCGACAAGGACGACCTGGTCGCCGCCTACGTGGCCCGGGCGGACGAGCTGACCAGGGCGTGGTTCGCGGACGCCGTGCGGTCGGCGGGCCCCGACCCGCGCGAGCGGGTGCTCGCCGTGTTCGACGCCCTGACCGACGACATCCAGTCCGACGCCCGCCGCGGTTGTGCCTTCCTGATGGCCCTGGCCGAGTTCCCCGACCCGGCCTCGCCCGTCCACGTGCGCGCCGTCGCGGCCAAGGAGTGGATGAGGACCCGGATCGGCGAGCTGGTCGGGGCGCTGGGCGGGGTGGACGACCCGGACGTGCTGGCCGACCACCTCGTGCTGGTGGTCGAGGGCGTCAACGCCTCCTCGCAGGCCCTCGGCCCGACCGGGCCGTCGCGCCAGGCCCGCGCGCTCGCCGAGGCGCTGCTGCCGCCGCGGTGACCCGGGGTGGTGCCCCCGGACCGCTGGACCCCGGGCTGATCGGACCCCGGACCGGCCGGACCCGGGCGGTCAGAACAGCGTCGGCACACCGCTGAACGCGTTGTCCGGGTCGTACCGCCGCTTGACCTCGAACAACCTCGTGGCGTTCGGGCCGTAGGCGACGCGCACCCGTTCGGTGTCCTCCGGCGCCAGCAGGTTCTGGTACCCGCCGGGCAGGGAGTGCGGCGCCAGGTCCGCGGACAGCCGCTCCACCCACTCCCGGTGGCGGTCGCCGTCCTCGCCGACCTCCCACGTGCCGACGACCTCCACCAGGTTGTGCTCCCGGCGCAGCGCGAACGCCGTCGCCGAGGACGGCACGCGCGTCGCGGCGCCGTGGAAGTGGTGCACGAACACGCCCGAGTACGGCGAGGTGATCCGCTCGGCCGCGTCCACCAGCACCTCGGCCACCTCGTCGGTGATCTCCGGCAGCTGCCGGTTCGCCGCCACCGTGTGCCTGCCGTCCACCACGGTGGCGTCGAGCAGGCCCAGCACCTCGAACGGCGTCATCGACCCGAGCTGCGCCGAGAGCGGCTTGCCCAGCGCGGTCACCCGCGCGGCCCAGTCCTCGCCGCGCGCCGGGTTGCCGCTCCACATCGGCAGCAGGTACAGCAGCGCCCGGCCGTCCGGACCGCAGAAGAAGCCGGTCATCACGGTCAGCTCGTCCGGCGCGGCGGCGGTCAGCTCGCGGTAGCCGCGCAGCACCGAGCGCGCCTGGTCCAGCCCGAACAGCACCATGCCGGAGACCACCGAGCGCAGCGGGTGCACCCGGAAGGTGGTCTCGGTGACCACGCCGAAGTTGCCGCCGCCCCCGCGCAGCGCCCAGAACAGGTCGGGCTCCCGCACCGGGCTCGCGGTCACCACCTCGCCGTCGGCGAGCACCACCCGCGCGCCGATCAGGTTGTCCAGCGCCAGGCCGTGCTTGCCCAGCAGCAGGCCGTACCCGCCGCCCATGGCCAGGCCGGTCACGCCGACCGCCTTCACCGTGCCCACCGCGGCCGCCAGCCCGTGCCAGTCGACGGCCGAGCCGAGCACCCCCGCCGTGGTGCCGCCCTGCGCCTGGGCCGTGGAGGCGAACGGGTCCACGCCCACCCCGCGCATCCGGCCGAGGTCGATCACCAGGCCGCCGTCGCGCACGGCCCGGCCCGCCCAGTCGTGCCCGCCGCCGCGCACCGACAGCGGCAGGCCGCGGTCCCGCGCCGTGCGGACCGCCCGCACCACGTCGGCCTCGTGGGCCGCCCGCACGACCACCGCGGGGTGGTGGTCGTGCAGCCCGTTCCAGACCCGGCGGGCGCCGTCGTAGTCGGTGTCCGAGGCGACCAGCACGTCGCCGTCCAGCTTCCCGCGCAACTCGGT
>NZ_JBPKJK010000170.1:0-18932 GCF_051756985.1 Saccharothrix sabaoui | reverse complement strand
CAGGCCCTTCAGGAAGGTGGCGAACGCGCCTGGCCGGAACCGCAGTGTCCCGCCCGTGGGCAGCTTGGTGTCCCGGACGCGCGTCTCGTCGGGCGTGATCGCCAGCTCGACGCAGTTGGGGTTGCTGGAGCTGCGGCTCGACTTCCGCCAGCTCAACTGCTCGTCAGGCTGCATACCTGGTGTCCCTCACTTCTTCGATGAGCTTCGCGGACTGCTCGGGGTTGAGCGCGAGCTTCGCCGCGTCGTCCCACGCCGCGGCCAGCCCGTCCACGTCCACATCGTCCACCGGCCTGATGCCCGAGTGCTCCTCGACGTAGGCCGACAGCGGCTCGTCCGGCTCCGGGTAGCTGAGCAGCGTCAGCGCGGCGAAGTGCAGTCCGTAAGCTCTCGCCCCGAACGGGATCACCTGGATCGTGACGTTGTCCTGGGCAGCCACCACGCGCAGGTGGTCGAGCTGCGCCGCCATGAGTTCGCGCCCGCCGACGACCCTGTGGAGAGCGGCCTCGTCGACCAGGGCGTGCAGCCGGAAGTCCGCGCGGTCGAGGAGGGTCTGTCGGTCACGCCGCTCGGCCGCCGCTTGCGCCGTCCAGCCCTCTCCGGCGGTGAGCGCACGCGCACGCTCGCCGAGTGCCTCGGCGTAGCCGCCGAGTTGCAGGAGGCCGGGCACGATCTGCTGGTCGAGCGTCCGCTCGTGGATCGCCTCGCCCTCGTCCATGCGGAATCGCAGGTAGCTCGGCGGCAGAGTCGCAGCGTGCGCGACCACGACGGCGTCCTTGCTCGCGCGTTCCCAGAGCGCCGTGCCCTCGGCGATCTCCGCCTCGGTCGCCTTCATCAAGGTCAACATCGCGACGAGCGTCGGGTAGCGCGGCAGGTTCGCACCGGTCAGCATCCGGTCCACCGTGTCGCGAGACGTCCGGACGAGCTTCGCCAACTCGGCGGGCTTCAGCCCGGCCCGATCCATGATCGGGCGGACGTGCCGTCCGAGTCGTCGCTTCGCCCGCGTGGTCCCTACTGCCATATCTGCACCTTAACCACTCTGCGTAGCGCTTTTTGCATCGACATCACCCGAACGCAGATGCTGATTTGCGGTTCCGCAAATGGTAGCGTCTGCATCTGCGGGTAGGGGCAACCGTAGCGCGTCGAGGTGAAGCACCGACCGGTGTCCCTCGCACCCGGCGCGCTCGTCCCAAGGGCGCCCCTACCCGTCCGCACAAATCGCGAGGTGGGGGCTACCCCGACCCTGGCGGCGGTCCTGCGAAGGCAGTTCGCTGCTGGAGGCCCCCACCTCGCCCCTGCCTCTGGAGGTGAAGGGATGCACCTTCACCTACACCATCGAGAATTACGAGGTCAGAACACCTATGGAAACCCCTGAAGACGAAGTGCAGCAGCCACGGCGGTCGAGCACCGCGTACACCCGGTGGCTCGGTGAAGAGCTTCGCCTCCTGCGCGGCGACCGCAGGTCCTCCGTGGTGGCCGCAGGGCTGGGGTGGAGCCTTGCCAAGCTGTCGAAGTTGGAGACGGGCAACCGCTGCACGTCGGACGCCGAATTGGGCGCGTTGCTGGGTTTCTGCGGAGTAGACGCCGCCACTCGCGAGCAGTTGGTCCAGATGGGCCGCAACCACAGGACGAACGGGTTCGTCTGCGTGCACGCCGGTCGTCCGGCCGACAACCTCCTACCACTGGCCCTGCACGAACGGCTCGCCGTGGAGATCGTGCACTACAACCCGCTCGTCGTCCCCGCCGTCCTCCAGGCGAACGACTACGCGCGGGCGGTCTTGAGCGTTCGCCGACCGGCCGAACGGGACCTCGGCGCCGCGATCCAGGCCCGCATCGACCGCCGCATCCGCGTCGAGGGCAAGGAGGTGGAGTTCTTCGTCAACGAGTCCGCGCTCAAACCCCGCGTCGACAACGCCGAGATCCTGGCGCACCAGTTGGTCTACCTGCGCCTGGTGGTCAACTCAGGCGGCGTGCGCGTGCGCGTGATCCCGGACGAGGTCGCGGCGGCATTGGTGTTGGAGAGCGGCACGTTCTCGGTCCTCACCCTGCCGGGGCACATGAAGCCCCTGGTCTGCGTCGAGATGAACGGGGCGACGGCCTTCCTGGAGGAGGACTCGGTGCTGGAGGCGTACCGGTGGCAGTGCGAAGTCCTCAGGGAGGCGGCGTTGTCGGTGGACGACTCGCGGCGGTTCATCGAGCGGGCGTCCGGGTGGTACGAGAACGGTCACACGGCCGAGTGGCCAAGCACCACTCTGAGCCGCTGACCGGCCGGCCGAGGAGGCACAGGTGGAACCCTCCGTCTACCGCGTCCGGCTTCGGCGCGACGACTTCGGCGAAGCGCGCAAGGCTGCCGGGTTGGCATCCGACTACGCATTGGCCCGGGCGCTGGGCGTGCACCGCTCCACGGTGTGCCGAGTCCTGGCGGGCGACTTGGACCCGGGAGCGGGGTTCATCGCCGGAGCGGTCGCGGTGTTCGCCAGGTTCGACCGCTACTTCGAGGTGACCAGAGGGCCGAACCTGGTGCTGATGCCGGGCGTCGACGCAGGTCGAGCGCTGATCAACGGGCACAAGGAAAGCGCCGCCCGGCAGTGGTGAGTTCGACAGGACCGAAGAGGAAGGTCGGGAAATGACCGACGCAGCGCGAGGCACCGAATCGGCCGCCTACCGGGCGGCCCTGGACTACGCCGCTCTGGGCTGGCCCGTTCTACCGGGAGCGATCTGGCGCGAAGGGCGCTTCGTCGACCCGGTGACCGGCGGGCCGGTCACCAGCCCGTACTTGCGCCCGGTCGCGGAGGCGACCACCGACACCGCGCTCATCCGCGAGTGGTGGTCCGTTCCGGGGCCTGACGCGCCGCTCGTCCTCACCGTCATCGGCGGTGCCGTGGGTGCCGTCTCGGTCTACGAGTCGCTGGTCGAGGCCGTGGTGGAGCACCCGTGGTTCACCGCCAGGCCGACGCCCGTGCTGCTCATCCCTGCCATGCCCTTCGCCTTCTTCCTCGTTCGACCGCCGCTCTCCCAGGTGCCGTTCAGCGATGAAGCGAGGGTGGTCAACGACGGCGTGACGCTTCCGCTGCCGCCGAGCGCCATGAGCGAAACCGCTGTCACCTGGCTCGTCTCCCCCGAAGAGGCGGGCAACGTCCTGCTCCTGGGCGATGAGCTGGGTGACCTCATCCGCACCCTCAAGACGGCTGCATGAGGCCGGACACCGGGGCTTCACCCATGCCGGGTGCGGTCCAACGGGATGTTGTGAGCTTCCTACCTGGCAAAACGGGAGACGGGGCTATAGCCAGTCAAAAGTTTGACATTGGTCCGGTCGTTCTGTGAGTGCTCCGGAACGATGATCGACCGGCTTCGCACCGCTACCGACGACACCAACGCGGTGAGCCACCTCGCCGAAGCCAGGACGCAACTGTCCGTGGACCCCGTGTCCGCGTAGGCGCTCGTCTCGACCTACTACGACGCCCTCCCAGACCTGCGACCTCCCGGCGACGGCATGGCAGGTAGGTGATCGCGCCACGAGTCGGTACCCGTCACGTCGGCCGGGCCGTCGTGGCTGAGCCCTGAGCCGCAGGGTGGTGCGCTGCGGCGTCGGGAAGCCGGTCAGCAGTCGTCGACCCCGCCCGGCGTCGGGAAGAAAGGTGTCAGCGGGACCGGCGGAGGGTCACCGTCGGGGTCAGCAGGTCCAGCACCTCGGCCAGGCGGGGCAGGGCGTCGCGCGGCTCGCGGACCCAGCGGACCGGGCCGTCGGCGGTGACGCTGGGCGGCAGCGGCAGGTACCGGCCGCCGTCGAGCAGCAGCACACCCGCCGGCAGGACGGGGCGGAGGGCGCGGGCCGGGTCGACCAGGAACGCCCACAGGGTGGGCGACAGCGCGAGCACCGGCACGTCGGCGCGCACCGGAGAGGCCAGGCGGACGTCCACCAGCAGGCCCGCCACGCCGTGCCCGGTGGGCAGGTGGACGTTGCCGCCGGACAGCACGAGCGGCCAGCCCCTGCGCAGGGCGAGGCGCTCCACGGTGGCGTGCAGCTGGTTGGCGTAGCGGGTGGCGGTGCAGGCGGCGGTGTCGTCCACGGTTCCCCCGTTCCTCGGACCGAGCGGACCGAGCGGACCGAGCGCGTTCGACGGGTGTTCGTCGTCGGCGGGGCCGGCGGTTCACCCGCCCCGCGGGCACCTGGTCACCGGCACCTGAGCTGCGCCGCGTCCGCCACCACCCTGGACGAGGACGTGCCGCTCGGCCCGGCGCGCAGCACGACCTGGCCCGTCCCGTCGGCGAGGGGCAGGGCGGCGTCGTACTCCACCCACCGCCCCCGGAACAGGCCCTGCCGGAGCTCGAACGACCACGTGCTCGGCCGCGCGCCCCAACTGGCCGTGTACGGGTACAGGTCGTAGCGGACGGTCGACCTCGCGTCGCCCGAGTCGGGGATGTAGATCCGCACCGCGCACAGCGCGGCGGCCCGGACGGTGGGCACCGCGAACGTCCAGTCCGCGCCGGCGCGGGTCCCGCCGCCGGTGTGCACCACGACGGTGTAGAGGCCGTCGCACCCGTTCTGCGCCCAGCCGCCGGACGGCGCCTGCCTCGCCCAGTCCGCCGAGCCGCGCGGCGGTGCGCAGCGGCCGAGGGTGAACGCGCCGCCGTCGCCGGTCGGGCCGTCCCACGGTCGCCACGGCCCGTCCACCGCGAACGGCGGTGCGCCGGGTTCCGCGCCGTGCCCGCCCACCAGGCGCGGCAGCGACACGCCCGCAGCGGCCAGCACGGCGGTGACGCCCACCGCGACCAGGAGCCGGGTGCGGTGGCGTCGCCGGCGGCAGCGGTCGTAGCGCTGCCGGGCCTTCCACAGCAGGCCCGGCGGCGGGGGACCGGACGAGGTGGGGAGCCGTTCGCGCAGGCGGACGGCCACGTCGTCGAGGTCGTCACCGGGCACGGGCACCGTCATCACCCCGCACCGCGTCACCCTGCCGGGCCAGGCGCTCCCGCAGCTTGGTCAGGGCGCGCAGCCGGTTGCGCTGCGCCGTGCCCCGGTGGACGCCCAGCAGTTCCGCCGCCTCGTCGAGGGTGTGGCCGTCGAGGTCGACCAGCACGACCACGGCCGCCTCCTTCGCGGACAGCGAACCCAGCAGCCGGGCCGCGTCGTGCCTGCCCTCCGCGTCGGACATCCCGCCGTCCACGGCGGGCGACCACCCGTCCTCCAGCGGCACCAGCCGCCGCTGCGACCGCCAGTGCGAGCGCGCCAGGTTGATCGCCGCGGTGAGGGCGTAGCCGTACGGGTTGGGGTGCTCCACGAAGCGGCGCTCCCGGCGCTCGGTGGCGCGCAGCCGCACGTAGACCTCCTGCACCAGGTCGTCGGCCAGGACCGCGTTGCCCACCAGCGCGGCGACCCGCGAGTAGAGCCGGGACAGGACCCCGGTGAAGACCGCGTCGAACTCGGCGACGTCGTCCACCCGGCCGACGCTACTGGGCGGGGGCTGCCCGGCCAGCGGCCGAACAGGTGGAAAGAATCTTCCCGGCGCGGTCATACGGGAGCGCCCCCCGAAGCGTGTGAGAAGTGCACCACGCCGGACGGGGGGTGGGCGGATGCCGTGCGGGGGAGCACGGCATCCGCCCCGGTTCGGCGCGCCCGGCGGTTCGGCGGCGCCTCACCCGCGGCCTAGAAAGCCTGGTTCGCGAACCCCTTGCGCGCCGCCGCGGACAGGAAGGTCTGCCACGCCGCGCTGCTGGTGTGCGGGTCGCCCGTCACGCCCAGCCGCGACTTCGCGGTGGCGAACGCGCTCGTCGTCAGCGGACCCCAGATGCCGTCCACCGACAGGCCGGACGACATGAAGTTGTTGCACAGCGCCTGCACGAACTTCGTGTCGCTCTCCGACCCCGTCACGCACCGCACGGGCAGCCCGCCGAAGTCCGAGTGGATGTGGTCCTCGTGCGCCGCGTTGTACCACCCGTCCAGCACGAACCGGAACCGCCGCCGGCACACCGCGTCCACGGCCAGGTACCGGCGCCGCGTCGCGACCGTGCTCGACGCGTGGTGCCGGTCCAGCGGCGAGATCGTCTGCCCGCCGCTCCAGCGCACGTGGTCGAGGTCCATCGCGGTTCCGGTACCGTGCTCGCCCGGCTTGTTCACGTAGAACCCCGCCGACACCAGGTAGGTGATGCTCCCGTAGGCCGACGACAGCGACCGCAGGTCCCTGATCCACAGCACCAGGCTGTCGTAGAACCCCTGGGTCACCTGCCAGTTGCGCGCGGTGGTGTTGCCGCGGCTGGACCGCCAGTAGTAGACCGGCGTGCCGTCGATGTTCTGGAACGTGATCATCGGGCCGCCTCCGCGGTGATCAGGCGGCCACCGGCCAGCCAGCCGGTGCGGGCGCCGACGACGCCCAGGGCCTTCGCGTCGGCGGGCACGTCCGGTCGCCGCCGACCGGCGTCCAGGGTCCCCGCGAGCGGCGTCGCGTCCACCACGTCGTTGCCGACCCAGTGGCCTTCGGGGGTGAGGCCGCGCACCGCGACCTCGTCCAGGCCGGACCGGGCGCTCCAGGTGACCCCGTCGCGCGAGGTGTGCAGCACGGTCCCGGCGGTGCCGACCGCCGCCGCGACCCAGCCGGCGGAGGTCCGCGCGACCGCGGTGGCCTTGATCCCGTCCGTCCACTCCAGGCCGCGGACGGGCACGGTCGACCAGCCGCCGGCGGTGCGGCGGGCCGCGATGCGCACCAGCGACGCGCGCTCCTGCTTCACCACGGACCCCAGCGCCAGCCCGCCGCCGACGGCGGTGAACTCGGAGCGCACGCCGTGCAGCCGGCGCGCCTCGCGCCAGGTCGTGCCGTCGGTGGACTCCCAGATCGCCGCGGTCGGGTCGCCGCTGAGCGCGCCCACCGCCACGACCCGGTCGCCGTCGGTGGCGACGTCCACGAGGTCCGCGCCGGCGAGCCCGGTGGTGATCCGCACCGACCCGTCGACGTCGACCAGCACCCAGGCGCCGTCGAGGTGGACCAGGGCGAACGCGGTGCCGGCGGGGTCCGTGAAGACCCCGGCCGACCTGGTGGGGGAGCCGGCGCCGACGGCCGGGACGGCGGGTGCCGGAGCAGCCGCCGCCCGGCCCGCGAGTGTTGTCGTGACCGTGGTGCCGAGCGTCGCCGTGACGGCGGCGCCCAGCACGAACTTTCGCCGATCGAGCACGTCAGTCCTTTCGGGGCAGGGGGAAACGCTGACGTGGCGCTAAGCCGGTTGGAAGATTTCCAACCCGAGTATTGATCCACCGGGGCAGTCGGGCAATGGACCGTTCCGCCCAAACGCGCCACCCCGCGGGACGATCCCCGCCGGGCCGCGCCGGCCGCGGCGACCGTGCTCCCCGACCGTGTTCACCGACCGTGTTCCCCGATCGCGCCCCCGGCCGTGCCTCCCTGACTGCGCCTCCCGATCGTGCCCCCGACCGGTCCCGGGGCGGACGCGCTGCCCGTACCCTGAGCCGGTGCACGACCTCCTGCGGTCCCTGTGGGACGAGCCGCGCCCGCCGCACCCGCCGTCGCCGACCCGGTGGGACCGGGCCCTGATCGCCGTGCTCGTCGCGGCCGTCGTCCTGGAGAGCGCGCTGCGGACGGACCTGGCGTCGCCCGTCTTCTCCGCGGTGATCACCGCCGGGCTGCTGCCCACGCTCCTCTGGCGGCGGACCAGGCCGTTGCACGCGGTCGTGGTCGCCTTCGGCGTCTGCGCGGTCGTCCCGCCGGTGACCGACCTCCAACCCGAGCTGAACAGCATGGCCTACCTGCTCCTCCTGCCGTTCGCGCTGTACCGCTGGGGATCGGGCCGGGAGGCCGCGCTCGGGTCGCTGGTCCTGCTGGCCAACCTCGGGTCCTCGTGGGCGTTCGGCGCCGTCGGCCTCGGCGACTCGCTCGGCGGCGCGGTCGTCCTGTGCACCGCCTGCGCCTTCGGCGCGGCGCTGCGGTACCGGGTCAGGGCGCGCACGCGCGAGCTGGAGCAGGTCGCGCTGCTGGAACGGGAGCGGCTCGCCCGCGACCTGCACGACACCGTCGCCCACCACGTCTCGGCGATGGCCATCCGCGCCCAGGCCGGGCTCGCCACCGCCGCCGCGCACCCGGACGCCGCGGTCGACGCGCTCCGCGTGATCGAGTCCGAGGCGTCCCGGGCGCTCGCCGAGATGCGCGCCATGGTCCGCGTGCTGCGGGCGGACGAGCCGGTCGACCTCGCCCCGACCCCGCACGTCGCCGACCTCCGGCGGCTCGCCGCGCGCCCGCACCCCGGCCCGGAGGTCGACGTGCAGGTCGTGGGCGACGTGGAGGACCTGCCGCCGTCGGTCGGCACCGCGGTCTACCGGCTCGCCCAGGAGTCCGTCACCAACGCCCTGCGGCACGCCCGGCACGCCACCCGGATCGCGGTCCGCGTGGTCGCCGACGACCGCTCGGTGCACCTGCGGGTCAGCGACGACGGCGAGAGCCCCGCCCGCCCGGCCACCGTGCGCGGGCACGGGCTGATCGGCATGGCCGAGCGCGCCGGCCTGCTCGGCGGCACCTGCGAGGCGGGCCCGGACCCGGACCGCGGCTGGACGGTCACCGCCGTGCTGCCGCGCACCGGGGTGCCCGCGTGAGCGTCCGCGTCGTCGTCGCCGACGACCAGGAGATCGTCCGCACCGGCCTCACGATGATCCTCGACGCCCAACCGGGCATCGAGGTGGTGGGCCAGGCGGCGGACGGCCGGCACGCGGTCGAGCTGGCCCGCCGGCTGCGCCCCGACGTGTGCCTGTTCGACATCAGGATGCCGCTGCTCGACGGGATCGAGGCCACCCGCGCGCTCGCCGGGCCGGACGTGGCCGACCCGCTCGCCGTCGTCGTGATCACCACCTTCGACCTCGACGAGTACGTCTACGCGGCGCTGCACGCCGGCGCGCGCGGCTTCCTGCTCAAGGACGCCGGGCCCGTGCTGCTCGCCCAGGCCGTGCACGCCGCCGCGAGCGGCGACGCGCTGATCGCCCCGAGCGTCACCGCCCGGCTGCTCGCGGCGTTCGCGGGCGCCGGACCGGCGGCGACCCCGGTGCAGCCCGTCGAGGCGCTCACCGAACGGGAGGAGCAGGTCCTCGCCGCCGTGGCCGCCGGGTGCACGAACGGCGAGGTGGCCCAGCAGCTCCACATCACGCTGAGCACGGTCAAGACCCACGTCACGAGCCTGATGAACAAGCTCGGCGCGCGCAACCGCGTCGAGATCGCCATCTGGGCCCACGAGACCGACCGCGTCCGGCGCGGCGCCCGCCGCTGAGGGACGCCCCTCAGCCGGAAGTACTACCCGGGACCGGCCTTTGGTCCGGCCGAACGGCGGCCTGATTGCCGATGGGCCGGACCCGTCCCGGCGGCCACGATCTGCGGCATGACGACAACAGCGACCCGGCGCGCGCCCCGGCGCGCGACCCGGCCCGGGCGGGAGTCGCTGGTGCCGGCCGGGCTGCTCGCGCTCAGCGCGATCCCGGTGCTCGGCGGCGCCTTCCGCCTGGGCGATCCCGGTGGCGGCGGCACGCCCCTGGTGGTGCACATCATCGGGGCCAGTGGCTACGCCGTCCTGGGCGCCTTCCAGTTCGCGCCCCGGTTCCGCGCCCGGCGGCGGCGGTGGCACCGCGTGGCCGGGCGGCTGGTGGTCCTCTGCGGTCTCGCCGCGGCGCTGTCGGGGCTGTGGCTGACCCTGTTCCACCTCGGGCCGGACGACGGGGGCGTGCTCCTCACCGGCGTCCGGGTCGTGTTCGGCGCGCTCTGGGCGGTGTTCCTGGTCCTCGGCGTCACCGCGGCCCGGCGCCGCGACCTCACCCGGCACCGCGCCTGGATGGTCCGCGCGTACGCGGTCGGCCTGGCCGCCGGCACCCAGGCGTTCACCCTCGGGCTCGGGGCGGCGGTCCTCGGCGACCTCGACCGGACGTCCGAGGCCCTGCTGATGCTCGCCGGCTGGCTGATCAACGCGGCCGTGGCCGAACGGGCCGTGCACCGCTCCCGCACCACCCCGAAACAGGCGGAGGAACGATGAAGGCCATCACCCAGGACCGGTACGGCGCGCCCGACGTGCTGCGGCTCGACGAGGTCGACCGGCCGGCGCCCGCGGCCGGGGAGGTGCTCGTCCGGGTGCGCGCGGCGGCGGTGAACGCCCGCGACTGGCACGTCATGCGCGGCGACCCGTACCTGGCGCGCCTCATGCCCGGCCCGATGGGGCTCACCCGGCCGAAGGTGGCGATCAGGGGCACCGACTTCGCGGGCGAGGTGGCGGCGGTGGGCGCCGGGGTGACCCGGTTCCGGCCGGGCGACGAGGTGTACGGCGAGGTCGACGGTGCGTTCGCCGAGTACGTGTGCGCGCCCGACGACGTGGTGGACGCCAAGCCCGCCGGCCTGACCTTCGAGCAGGCCGCCGCGCTGCCCCTGGCCGCCAACACCGCGCTCGTCGGCCTGCGCGACCTCGGCCGGGTGCGGCCGGGGCAGCGGGTCCTGGTCAACGGCGCGTCCGGCGGCGTCGGCACGTTCGCCGTGCAGCTCGGCAGGCACCTCGGCGCCGAGGTGACCGCCGTGTGCAGCGCCCGGAACGCGGAGCTGGTCGCCTCGCTCGGCGCGAACCACGTCATCGACTACGCCCAGGACGACTTCACCCGCGACGAGGGGCGCCACGACGTCGTGCTCGACCTGGTGGGCAACCGCCCGTTGACCGCCCTCCGGCGCGCGCTCAAGCCCGGCGGGACGCTCCTGCTCTCCGGCGGAGGGGTGTCCACCGGGGGCAGGCCCCTCGGGCCCATGGGGCTCGTCCTGCGGGCGGCGCTGGTGGCTCCGCTCGTCCGCCGGCACCGGGTGCTCGTCCTGGAGGCGCGACCGAGCCGGGCGAACCTGGCGGCGCTGCGGGAGCTCGCCGAGTCCGGGGCGCTCGTGCCGGTCGTCGACCGGACCTACGGGCTCGACCGGGTGCCCGACGCGATCCGGTACGTCGAGGACGAGCACGCCCGCGCCAAGGTCGTCATCACCGTGTGACGCGGTCGGGGGCCCGGCGTCGGGGTGGCGGGGTAGGCTCGGCGGTGTTCGCGACTGGCGTGCCGAGGGTGGGACGGACCACCGGGGAGCGTTGAGCCGACGGGCACCGCGCGCCTGGGTGCTCCGGCAGCGCTCACGCGCGCGTGGAGGCCGTCGTGCACGAACCCGCCATCCCGTCGTTGACCGGGGCCGACCCCGAGGTCGCCCGCCTGGTGCAGGCCGAGGCCCGGCGCCAGTTCGAGAAGGTCCGCCTGATCGCCTCGGAGAACTACGTCTCCACCGCGGTCCTGGAGGCGACCGGCTCGGTCCTCACCAACAAGTACTCCGAGGGCTACGCCGGCCGCCGCTACTACGAGGGCCAGCAGGTCGTCGACCCCGTCGAGCAACTGGCCGTGAGCCGGGCCAAGGCGCTGTTCGGCGCGGACCACGCCAACGTGCAGCCCTACTCCGGCTCGCCCGCCAACCTGGCCGTCTACCTGGCGTTCCTCGACCCCGGCGACGCGGTCATGGGCATGGCCCTGCCCGCCGGCGGCCACCTCACCCACGGGTGGGGCGTCTCGGCCACCGGCAAGTGGTTCCGCGGCGTCCAGTACGGCGTCCGCAAGGAGACCGGCACGGTCGACCTGGACGACGTCCGCGACCTGGCCCTCGCCGAACGCCCGAAGGTCATCTTCTGCGGCGGCACGGCGATCCCGCGCACCATCGACTTCGCCGGGTTCGCCGAGATCGCCCGCGAGGTCGGCGCGGTCCTGGTGGCCGACATCGCGCACATCGCGGGCCTGGTCGCGGGCGGCGCGCACCCGTCGCCGGTCGGGCACGCCCAGGTGATCACCACGACCACCCACAAGACCCTGCGCGGCCCGCGCGGCGCGATGATCCTCACCGACGCCGAGCACGCCAAGCCGGTCGACAAGGCCGTCTTCCCGGGCCTCCAGGGCGGCCCGCACAACCACACCACGGCCGCCATCGCGGTCGCGCTCGGCGAGGCCCTCGACCCGTCGTTCGGCCTCTACGCCCACGCCGTCGTGCAGAACGCCCGCGCGCTGGCCGCCGCCCTGCTCGACCGCGGCTTCGACCTGGTCTCCGGCGGCACGGACAACCACCTCGTGCTGCTCGACCTGACCAACCGGGCCGTGGGTGGCAAGCCCGCCGCCAAGGCGCTCGACCGGGCGGGCATCGAGGCGAACTACAACACCGTCCCGTTCGACCCGCGCAAGCCGTTCGACCCGTCCGGCGTGCGCCTCGGCACGGCCGCCGTCACCACTCGCGGCCTGACCGCCGACCACATGCCGCAGGTCGCGGAGTGGATCGACCGCGCGATCAGGGCGACCGACGAGCACGAGCTGGACCGGATCGCCGCCGAGGTCGCAGACCTGATGACCGGCTACCCGATGCCCGGCTGGGCGTAGCGGACGGCCTCGGCCAGCCGGGCCACGTCGGCCCGGAAGGTCTCGTGCCGCACCGCGACGCACCCCGTCCCCGGCAGCTGGTCGGCGGGCAGCTCCACCCCGTCGACCAGCACCGCGACCACCGGCACCGACCGCGTGAGCGCCGTCTCCACCTCGCCGCGCATCGACTCGTCCGGCGCGGTCCACCCCGGCCCGACGACGGCCAGCAGCACGTCGCACGACGCCACGTCCGGCACGACGGCGCGCCCCAGGTCGTCGAGCCGGTCCGCGATCCGCCCCGCCAGGTGCAGGTCGTGCCGCCGGTGGCTCAGGTACAGCCGGGCGGCGCGCGGCGGCGCTGGCGGGAGCGGGACGCCCGCCAGCGCCGCGAACGCGCGGTCCCGCACGTCGTCCGGTTCCGCGCCGCACCGGACCAGCACGTCCGCCGCCACCCCGTCGCCCTCGGTCAGCACGCCCAGCAGCAGGTGCCCGGTGCCGACGTGCCGGTGCCCCAGGGCCATCGCCTCCCGCACGGCCGAGGCCAGCGCCCGCTTCGCGCCCGGCGTGAACGGCAGGTGCCCCGAGAACGGGACGCCGCCGCGCCCGACCTCCCGCACGTGCGACCGGCAGTCCCCGGGCGTCACCCCGGACGACACGAGCACGGCCGCCGCCGCCCCGCCCTCGCCGAGCAGCCCCAGCAGCAGGTGCCCGGTGCCGACGCAGGCGTGCCCGAGCCCGTGCGCCTCGTCCAGCGCCAGCGCGGACACCCGCCGCGCCTCCTCGGTGTACCAGCCCATCAGCCCACCGCCACCGCGTCGAGCAGCCGTGCCACGTCCTGCCGGAAGCTCTCGTGCCGCACCCGCAGCCCGTGCCGGGACGCCACCGCGCGCAGGCCGTCGGGCAGCTCGTCGGCGGCGGGCACCTCCGCGCCGTCCACCAGCACCGGGATCACCGGCACGTCCCGCCGCAGCGCGGCCTCGACCTCCACCCGCACCAGGTCGTCCGCCAGCTCCAACCGCCGCCTGCCGCGCGCGTCGGTGACCGCCGCCCAGTCCGGCCCGATGATCGCCAGCAGCACCGTGCACGAGGCCACGGCGTCGGTGATGACCCGGGTGAAGTCGGTGCCGAGGCCGATCGAGTCGACGTCCATGAACACGCCCTGCTCGCCGAACCGGTCCACCAGCCGGTCCGCGATCCGCCCGGCGACGTGCGAGGTGCCCTGCCGCCGGTAGCTGACGAACACCTTCGTCGACCGCCGCGGCGACGCGGGCGGGAGGTTCATCGCGGCGAGCAGCCGGTCGCGCACCAGGGGCACGGACGCGCCGCCGGCGCTCAGGACGTACCGCACGCGCGGGTCGTCCTGGTCCAGCAGCGCCAGCAGCAGGTGCCCGTCGTCGACCTCGTCCACCCCGGAGCCCGTCGCCCGGCCGGGCGCGTCGGCCAGCACCGCGCGCACCTCGTCCGACAGGAGGACCTCGCCGGACGACCCCGACCCCAGCTTCTTGATCCCCAGGTACCGCCGCACGCCGGCCGACGTGACCCCGAGGCCGTCCAGCACCCGCCCGGCCGGGCCCTTGGCCTCGACCAGACCCAGCAGGAGGTCCTCCGGCCTGACCACGGACGCGCCGCGCCGTCTCACGGCGTGCCGAGCGACGACCACGGCCTCTTGGGCGCGCGAGGTGAACACCTTCCCCAACCCGGCCTCCGGAGCACTCGCGCTACTGGTCGCGTTCACACCATCGCACGCGGTGCCCGGGCGTTACCGGAACCGGTCGGTCGCCGCGACCCTCGCCGCCGTCATGGCGTCGTTGCCGCTGTGGTCGGCGTGGGGGATCATGATCAGCTCGGCGTCCGGCCAGGCGTGCGCCAGCCGCCACGGGGTGCCGATGAGGTTGCCCAGGTCGAGCACCCCTTGAACGATCACGCCCGGGATGCCCGCGAGCTTCCCCGCCTCCTCGATGACGACGCCCTCGCGCAGCCACGAGCCGTGCGCCCAGTAGTGGGTGACGAGGCGCGCGAAGGCCAGCCGGTACTCCGGGGGGTCGAAGCGGTCGCCCTGCGAGGCGAGGGTGTCCTCCCAGCGGCACCACTCCTCGGCCGCCCGGTGGTGCACGGCCGGGTCCGGGTCGAGCAGCTTGGCCAGGTAGGCCGACGGCAGGTCGTCGCCGTCCGGGGCGAACGCGCGGAACCGCGCCCACGCCTCGGGGAACATCGGCGCGAGGCCCTTGGTCAGCAGGTCCGTCTCCTCCCGCATCCCGGTGGCGATGCCCGCCTGCACCAGCTCGGTCACCCGGTGCGGGTGGCGCTCGGCGTACACCAGGCTGAGCACCGACCCCCAGGACGCGCCGAACAGCTGCCACCGCTCGATGCCCAGGTGCTCGCGCAGCAGTTCGAGGTCGGCGACCAGGTGGTCGGTGGTGTTGGTCGACAGGTCCACCTCGGGCTGCCCGGCGTGCGGGGTGCTGCGCCCGCAGCCGCGCTGGTCGAGCAGCACGATCCGGTAGGCGTCCGGGTCGAAGTAGCGGCGGGCGCGGGGCCAGGAGCCCGACCCCGGCCCGCCGTGCAGGCAGACCACCGGTTTGCCCTCCGGGTTGCCGGACACCTCCCAGTAGACGTGGTGCCCGTCGCCGACGTCGAGCATGCCGTGGTCGTGCGGTTCGATCTCCGGGTACAGCACCGGAACCCTCCCGAGGCGGTGTGACAGCGGTGATACAACAGTGCTGTTACATTAGCCCGGAAGCGTCCGGGAGCGGAGGGAATATCGCCCGCACGTCCACGCCGCCGCCCACCCACAGGCCGATCGAGAACGCCGTCACCGCCTCCAGCAGCGCCGTCCGTTCCAGTGGCCCGGCGTCCACCGGTTCGCACCCGATCGACCGCGCCGGCTCCGCCACCAGCTCCTTCGCCCCGGCCGGGTCGCCGCACAGCGGCACGCCCAGGGGGCGCCCCTCGAAGGTGAGCGACGGCAGCCGCCACACGTCCACGTGGCACAGGTTGAACGCCTTCACCACGTGCGCCCCGGTCGCCGCCGCCAACCGCACCGCCCCGTCGTCGCCGGGCGTGAACCGGCCGGGCACGAGCGAGTTCGTGCAGTCGACGACGACCTTCCCGGCCACCGGGCCGAGCGCCTCGACCGCCGCCGCGGCCGGCACCGCCGCTGGCACGACGTCGCCGAACGCGACCGCCTCGGCGGCCGTCCCGGCCGTCCCGCCGATCTCCTCGGCCGCCCGCCCCGCCCGCTCGGCCGACCGCGCGCCGACCACCACCTCGTGCCCGCCGGCGGCCCACCGCCCGCCCAGCGCCCGCGCCATGCCGCCCGACCCCACCACGCCGATCCGCACCGGAACCTCCCGAGACCCGTCTGGTGCGGACGACGCCAGGCAACCGGGCAGGCACCGGACGGTGCCCGCGGTGACGCCTACTGTCGGTATCGACCCGTCCCGACCCGTCCCGACCCGCGGAGGACAGCGGTGGACCTACTGGCCGACTGCCGGGCCCGTCAGGCGTTCGACCTGCTGGGCAACACCTGGAACCCGGTGCTGCTGCTCGCCCTGCGCCACGGCCCCCGCCGCCCGGCGGACCTGCGCCGCGCCATCGGCGGCATCCGCCCCAAGGTGCTGACCGAGACGCTGCGCCGCCTGGAGGGCGCGGGCCTGGTCGTCAGGACCCCCGTGCCCGGCCGGGTCGAGTACGACCTCGCCGGGCTGGGGCGCAGCCTGCTGGGGCCGATCGACGCCCTGGGCCGCCGGGTCCACGAGCGCGGCGACGAGATCCTCCTGCCCGACCCCGGCTGACCCGGGCCTCAGCCGAGGACGTCGATCCGGATCACGCCGCCGTCGTGGTCGACCTGGTGCGCGTCGGTGTCGTCGAACCAGTGGCCGTCGGTGCCCAGGTAGCGGAACCGGTGCGTGCCCGGTGGCAGGATGACGCTCACCGTGCGTGTCCCGTCGCGGCGCGGCCGGAGCTCGTGCACGCCCGGTGTCCAATCGTTGAACGATCCCACCACGCTGACCGGGCCGTCGGGCTGGTCGAGCGGCAGCGAGAAGGTCACGCGGCGCTTCAAGCCAAAGAGGCGCGCGTTGCGGAGCATGGGTCTCCCTCGGGTACCACGGGACGATCCTGGACGGCCCGACCCTATGCCCGGACGGCCGCTGGATGTCCGAAGTGGACTGTCGCGCGTACGGGTGACGCGCGGCGGCGCGGGAGAGCCGCGTCACAAAGGTGCAGTCGCTGCAAAGTTGCAGTCAGTGCATCTTTTTCTCTAGCCTGTTCGAGTGACCGTCCACGCCGAAGGGCTCCGCGACCGCAAGAAGCGGCAGACCCGGGACGCGCTCAGCCGCGCCGCCGTCGACCTCGTCGCGCGGCACGGCCTCGACCACGTCACGGTCGAGGACGTCAGCGCCGCCGCGGACGTGTCGCCGCGCACCTTCTTCAACTACTTCGCCACCAAGGAAGAAGCCGTCCTCGGCCCCGACCCGGAGGCGGGATCGCGCATCCGGGCGCGGGTGCTCGCCCAGCCGGCGGAGCTGTCCGCCGCCGGGGCGGTGCGCGAGGCGCTGCTCGCCGAGATCGCCGCCGAACTGGCCGTCGACCGCGAGTTCTGGCTGCGGAGGATGCGCGTCGTGCAGCAGCACCCCGTGCTGCTGGCCAAGGTGCTCGCCGGCGGGGAGGCGGTCGAGCGCGAGGTCGTCGAGGCCGTCGCCGAACGCGTCGGCCTGCCCGCGAACGACACCTACCCGCTGCTGCTCGGCGCGGCGACCGGCGCCGCGTTCCGGGTGGCCGTCGCCCGCTGGTCGTGCCTCGACGAGCCGACGCCGCTGCACGAGGTGTTCACCGAGGCGATGGACCTGCTCGCCGCGGGCCTGGCGAACCCGCCGCGGGGCTGACCCGAAGACCTGACCGAAGAACCCGGGGGGATCATGTCCACCGAAACCGACGCCGGCCACGCGGCCGGCACCGACAGCGGGGGGACCGGCGCGCACTCGCGCCGGGACGTCCTGCAAGCCATGTCCGGCCTGATGCTCGGCATGTTCGTGTCGATCCTGGCCTCCACCGTCGTGTCGAACGCCCTGCCGCGCATCATCGCCGACCTGCACGGCTCGCAGTCCGTCTACACGTGGGTCGTCACCACCGAGCTGCTCGCCATGACGGCCACCGTGCCGCTGTGGGGCAAGCTCGCCGACCTCTACAGCCGCAAGCTGCTCATCCAGCTCTCGCTCGGCCTGTTCGTCGTCGGCTCCCTGATCGCCGGGTTCTCCCCGAACGTCGAGGTGCTGATCGCGAGCCGCGTCGTGCAGGGCCTCGGCGCGGGCGGCATGACCGCGCTGGCCACCATCGTGATGGCCGCGATGATCCCGCCGCGCGAGATGGGCCGCTACGCGGGCATCTTCGGCGCCGTGTTCGGCGTCGGCACCGTCGCCGGCCCGCTCATCGGCGGCGTGCTGGTCGACACCTCGTGGCTGGGCTGGCGCTGGTGCTTCTTCATCGGCGTGCCGTTCACCCTGGCCTCGATCATCCTGCTCCAGCGCACCCTGCGCCTGCCGGTGGTCCGCAAGGAGGTCAAGGTCGACTACCTCGGCGCGGCGCTGATCGTGGGCGGCGTGTCCACCCTGCTGGTGTGGTCCACGCTGGCCGGCCACCAGTTCGAGTGGGCCTCCGGCTGGACCGCCCTGCTCGTCGCGGTCGGCGTGGGGCTGCTGGTCCTCGCGGTGTGGGTGGAGTCGCGGGTGCCCGACCCGATCGTGCCGCTGACGATCTTCACCAACCGCACGGTCGCGCTCACCACGCTCGCCAGCGCCCTGGTCGGCGTGGCGATGTTCGGCGGCACTGTGTTCCTGTCGCAGTACTTCCAGATCGGCATGGGCAAGACGCCGACGCAGGCGGGCCTGATGAGCCTGCCGATGATCTTCGGCCTGCTGGTGTCCTCCACCGTCGCGGGCAACCTGATCACCAAGTGGGGCAGGTGGAAGGTCTTCCTGGTCGCCGGCGGCGCGATCATGGTGGCGGGGATGCTGCTGCTGGCCACCATCGACGCGAACACGACCGTGTTCACGGTCAGCGTGCACATGGCCGTGCTCGGCGTCGGCGTCGGCCTGCTGATGCAGAACCTGGTGCTGGCGGCGCAGAACGACGTGCCCGCCAAGGACCTGGGCGCGACGACGTCGACCCTGACGTTCTTCCGCTCGCTGGGCGGCTCGATCGGCGTGAGCGCGCTCGGCGCGGTCCTCGCCACCCGGGTGGAGACGCTGAGCACGGAGAAGCTCGGCCCGGTGGCCGGCGGTTCGGGCGGCTCCGAGGTGCCCGACCTGACCCTGCTGCCCGAGCCGGTGCGCGCGATCGTGCGCGACATCTACGCGACCGCGACCGCCGAGCTGTTCCTGATCGGCGCCCCGATCGCCCTGCTCGCCCTGGTGGCGGTGCTGTTCGTGAAGGAGAAGCCGCTCAAGACCATGAGCGGCGACGAGCGCCTGGCCGCCGAGATGGCGGGCGGCGGGCACTGAGCGCGCGGTCCACCCCTAAAAGGTTTTTCACCGACGGTGATCATGTCGGCACGCAG
>NZ_JBPKJK010000169.1:0-19078 GCF_051756985.1 Saccharothrix sabaoui | reverse complement strand
CCGCCCTACCGCAACCGCGAGGTCAGCTCGTCGGCCGTGCGCCGCGCCTCCGCCGCCAGGTCCGGCCACGTCCCGCCGCACTCGGCCTCGCACACGTGCCGGAACGTGACCGTGATCGCCGCGATCGGCCGCTCGCCGTGGTCGAAGACGGGCGCCGCCACCGACGCGAACCCGGCCGTCACGTAGCCGTCCTCCACGGCCCAGCCGCGCCGGCGCTCGGCGACCAGCAGGCGGCGCAGGGCGGGCAGGTCGGCGGGGCCGCGCCCGGTCCGGTCGACGAACGACGACACCCCCGGGAACAGGGCGCGCACCTGCGCCGCGGGCAGGTGCGCCAGGACGGCCCGGCCGGACGCGGTCAGGTGCGCGGGCAGCCGCACGCCGACGTCCGACACGATCGTCGTGGGCTGCCGGGGCTGCTCGCGCACCAGGTAGAGGGACTCCGCGCCGTGCAGCACGCCGAGGTGCGCGGTCCGCCCGACGAGGTCCACGAGCCGCCGCAGCAGGGGGCGCGCGAGCCGTTCCAGCGGGTCGTGCCGCAGGTAGGCGGAGCCGAGCTCGAACGCGGCCACGCCCAGCCCGTAGCGCCGCTCCTCGGGGAAGTGGGTCGCGAACCCGGCGGCGGCCAGCTCGGCCAGCAGGTGGTAGGTCGTCGAGCGGGGCAGCGCCAGCTCGCGCGCCACGGCGGCGGCCGACAGCGGCCCCGGTCTGCTGGCCAGCAGCCGCAGCACCGCGAGGCCGCGCCGCAGTGCCGGCACGTCGCTGCTGCCGCCCACGGGCCCATTCTCAACAAATCGGCGGCGGACCGCATTGGAGGGGTATGACGACCAGCTTCGAGGACTTCGCCACCGCGCAGGTCACCCCGCTGCTGCGCTACGCGACCGTGCTGACCGGCGACCCGCACCTGGCCCAGGACGTGGTCCAGGAGGTCCTCCTCCGCGCCCAGCAGCGGTGGGCGCGCATCGCGGCGGTGGACGCGCCGGTCGCCTACCTCAAGAAGATGGTCACCAACGAGTACCTGAGCTGGCGGCGGCGGTTGCGGCCGCACGTGCCGCTGAGCGACGTGGACCCACCCGATCCCGACGTCTCGCACCGCTACGACGAGCGCGAGGCGATGCTCCAGCACGTCGACAAGCTGCCCCGCAAGCAGAAGGCGGCCGTCGTGCTGCGGTACTACGAGGGGTACGACGACACCGAGATCGCCGCGGTCCTGGGCTGCTCCCAGGTCACCGTCCGCAGTCACGTCTCCCGCGCGCTGGCCACGCTGCGCGCGGCGCACCGGGTGAAGGAGGCGCTGTGAACGACGCCTGGAAGACCGGCACCGAGAAGTTGCTCCGGGACGCCCTGGAGCTGCGCGCCGAGCGCACCCCGCCGCCCGGCCCCGTGCTGGCCGCCCTCCACCGGCCGCGCAGGTCCGGCAAGCCGCTGTTCCTGGTCCTCGCGACCGCCGCCACGGCCGCCGCGGCCACCGTCGCGATCACGGCGGTCACCACCCGCCCGGTCGCCGAGACCGCGCCACCCGCCATCTCCGCCACGTCGACGTCCGCCCCCGGCCCGGCGGTGCGGACCGTGTCGCTGGAGTACTCGCCCGCGTGGATGCCCCCGGGGTTCGTCGAGCAGTTGCGGAGCTACGCGGCGTACGGCGTCGAGCGCGGCTACGAGGGGCCCGGCGGGAGCACGCAGGTGATCACGTTCGGCGTGAAGTTCCAGGACGTGGAGATGCTCACGGCCCGGATGGCGGAGGCGGCCCCGGCGGACCGGACGACCGTCCGCGGCGCACCGGCCTTCTACATCGGGGACCTGCTGTACTGGCAGCCCGAGCCGACCCGCTTCCTGTCCCTGTCGCCGCAGGGCGTGGCCGACCCGCGCGCGGTGATGAAGTCGATCGCGGAGTCGACCGCGCGCGACGACAGGCCGATGCCGGTGCCGGTGTCGCTGAACGGCTCGACGGGGTTCTCCCTCCACGGCACGGGCCTGGACCGGTGGACCGCGCAGGCCGGCGGCGAGCACCGGGGTCGCCCCTACGTGGTCAGCTTCGGCAGCGGCGACGGCCAGGTCGGCGAGCCCCGGCGGACCACCGCGCTCGGGCGCCCCGCCTCCTTCTACCCGGAGCGCGGCGTGCTGGTCGTGGAGCTGCGCCCGGCGCGGTACCTGGCCGTGCAGCGCGCCCCGGGCGCCCCGGACGACCTGGGCACCGAGGACGAGCTGGCCGAGGTGGCCGGGCAGGTCACGACCGACCCGAGCCCCAGGGTGGACTGGTTCGCCCGCTGGTAGGCCGTCTGGGATACCAGACACCATCGGGGGTTCCCGGGTCGTGCGGGCCCGGGAACCGGGGTGGGATGGGCCCATGCAGCAACCCGTGCAGCTGGGCCTCAAGCCCCTGACCCGCGACGACGTCCACGCCGTCGCCCGCGGTGGCGCGCGCGTGGAGATCACGGAGTCCGCCCGCGAGGCGGTCGCCGCCGCGCGGGCCCACATCGAGCGCCTGGCGTCCGCCGAGCAGCCGACCTACGGCGTCTCCACCGGGTTCGGCGCCCTGGCGGTGCGGCACATCCCGCCGGACCGCCGGGCCGCCCTCCAGCAGTCCCTGGTCCGCTCGCACGCGGCCGGCTCGGGGCCCGAGGTGGAGCGCGAGGTCGTCCGCGCGCTGGTCCTCCTGCGCCTGAAGACCCTCACCACCGGGCACACCGGCGTCCGCCCGGAGACCGCCGGGGCGATGGCCGCGATGCTCAACGCGGGCATCACGCCCGTCGTGCACGAGTTCGGCTCGCTGGGCTGCTCCGGCGACCTGGCCCCGCTGTCCGCCGCCGCCCTCGCGCTGACCGGCGAGGGGTTCGCGCGCGACGCCGACGGGGTGCTGCTGCCCGCCGCCGAGGCCCTGGCGAACGCGGGGATCACGCCGGTCCGCCTGGCCGAGAAGGAGGGCCTGGCGCTGATCAACGGCACCGACGGCATGCTCGGCATGCTGGTGCTCGCGATCCACGACCTGCACCACCTGCTCGACGTGGCCGACCTGACCGCGGCGATGAGCGTGGAGGCCCTGCTGGGCACCGACCGCGTGTTCGCCGAGGACCTGCACGCGCTGCGCCCCCACCCCGGCCAGGGCCTCTCGGCGCGGCGGATGGCCGGGTTCCTGCGCGGCTCGGAGATCGTGGAGAGCCACCGCGGCCCGGACTGCACGCGCGTCCAGGACGCCTACTCGCTGCGCTGCTCGCCGCAGGTGCACGGCGCGGCCCGCGACACCGTCGCCTACGCCGAGGTGGTCGCCGACCGCGAGCTGGCCTCCGCCATCGACAACCCGGTGGTGCTGGCCGACGGCCGGGTCGAGTCCAACGGCAACTTCCACGGCGCGCCGCTCGCCTACGTGCTGGACTTCCTGGCCATCCCGGTCGCCGACGTGGCGAGCATCGCCGAGCGCCGCACCGATCGGATGCTCGACGTGAACCGCTCGCACGGCCTGCCGCCGTTCCTGGCGCACGACCCGGGCGTCGACTCGGGCCACATGATCGCCCAGTACACGCAGGCGGCGATCGTGAGCGAGCTCAAGCGCCTGGCCGTGCCCGCCTCGGTGGACTCCATCCCGAGCAGCGCCATGCAGGAGGACCACGTCTCGATGGGCTGGTCCGCCGCCCGCAAGCTGCGCCAGGCCGTCGACGGCCTGCGCCGGGTCCTCGCGATCGAGCTGCTCACCGCGGCCCGCGCGCTGGACCTGCGCCACCCGCTCACGCCCGCACCCGCCACCGCGGCGGCCGTCGCGACGCTCCGCGAGCACGTCCCGGGCCCCGGCCCGGACCGCCACCTCGCCCCGGAGATCGCCGCCGCCGAGGAACTCATCCGGAATGGAGCGATCTGATGGTCCGCGCCGCACGAGGAACCGAGCTGACCGCGCGCAGCTGGCCCACCGAGGCCGCGCTGCGGATGTTCCACAACAACCTGGACCCGGACGTCGCCGAGCGCCCCGAGGACCTGGTGGTCTACGGCGGCACCGGCAAGGCGGCCCGCGACTGGCCGAGCTTCCACGCCATCTCGCGCGAGCTGGCGAACCTGGCCGACGACGAGACGCTGCTCGTGCAGTCCGGCCGCCCGGTGGGCGTGATGCGCACCCACGAGTGGGCGCCGCGCGTGCTGATCGCCAACTCCAACCTCGTGCCCGACTGGGCGAACTGGCCGGAGTTCCGCCGGCTGGAGGCCGAGGGGCTGACCATGTACGGCCAGATGACGGCCGGCTCGTGGATCTACATCGGCACCCAGGGCATCCTCCAGGGCACCTACGAGACGTTCGCCGCGGTGGCCGACAAGCGGTTCGGCGGCACGCTGAAGGGCACCCTGACGGTGACGGCCGGCCTGGGCGGCATGGGCGGCGCGCAACCGCTCGCGGTGACCATGAACGAGGGCGTCGCGCTGTGCGTCGAGGCCGACCCGGCCCGCGCCCGCCGCCGCGTGGAGACCCGCTACCTGGACGAGGTCGCCGACGACCTGGACGACGCGGTCGCCCGCGTGCTGGCGGCGAAGGCCGAGGGCCGCGCGCTGTCCGTGGGCGTCATCGGCAACGCCGCCGAGGTGCTGCCGGAGCTGCTGCGCCGCGACGTGCCGGTCGACGTCGTCACCGACCAGACCTCCGCGCACGACCCGCTGGCGTACCTGCCGGTCGGCGTGTCGGTCGACGACTGGGCCGACTACGCGGCGAGGAAGCCCGAGGAGTTC
The DNA here is from genome assembly GCF_051756985.1 of Saccharothrix sabaoui. NCBI lineage: Bacteria > Bacillati > Actinomycetota > Actinomycetes > Pseudonocardiales > Pseudonocardiaceae > Saccharothrix > Saccharothrix sabaoui. The sequence goes on along the minus strand of NZ_JBPKJK010000169.1, from coordinate 14,377 downwards.
ACCGACCGGGCGCGGGCGTCGATGGCGCGGCACGTGGAGGCGATGGTCGGGTTCCTCGACCGCGGCGCCGAGGTGTTCGACTACGGCAACTCGATCCGCGGCGAGGCGAAGCTCGGCGGCTGCGAGCGGGCGTTCGACTTCCCCGGCTTCGTGCCCGCCTACATCCGGCCGCTGTTCTGCGAGGGCAAGGGCCCGTTCCGCTGGGCCGCGCTGTCCGGCGACCCGGCCGACATCGCCGCCACCGACCGGGCGGTCCTGGAGCTGTTCCCCGAGGACGAGAAGCTCGCGCGGTGGATCAGGATGGCCGGCGAGCGGGTCGAGTTCCAGGGCCTGCCCGCCCGCATCTGCTGGCTCGGCTACGGCGAGCGCCACCGGGCCGGGCTCAAGTTCAACGAGATGGTCGCGTCGGGCGAGCTGTCCGCGCCGGTCGTCATCGGCCGCGACCACCTCGACTGCGGCTCGGTCGCGTCCCCGTACCGGGAGACCGAGGCGATGGCGGACGGCTCGGACGCCATCGCCGACTGGCCGCTGCTCAACGCGCTGGTCAACACGGCGTCCGGGGCGACCTGGGTGTCGCTGCACCACGGCGGCGGGGTCGGCATCGGGCGGTCGATCCACGCCGGGCAGGTCACGGTGGCCGACGGTTCGGAGCTGGCCGCGCGCAAGATCGAGCGGGTGCTGACGAACGACCCGGGCATGGGCGTGATCCGGCACGTGGACGCGGGCTACCAGCGGGCGGTCGACGTGGCCGCCGAGCGCGGTGTGGTCGTCCCGATGGCCGGTGAGCGGTGACCGACCTCGCGGACCTCGCCGACGTCGGCCGCGACGCCCGGCGCGGCGGGTACTCGCGGCACGGGTTCGACCGGGTGGAGCTGGAGCTGCGCGAGTGGTTCACCGAGGAGGCGCGGCGGCGCGGGCTGGACGTGCGGCCGGACCGCAACGGCAACCTGTGGGCGTGGTGGGGCGCGCCGGGGCCCGGCGCGGTGGTGACCGGCAGCCACCTGGACTCGGTGCCCGGCGGCGGGGCGTTCGACGGGCCGCTGGGCGTGGTGTCCGCGTTGCGGGCCGTGGACCTGCTGCGTTCCCGGGGGTTCCGGCCGGCGAGGCCGTTGGCGATCGTGGTGTTCGTGGAGGAGGAGGGCGGGCGCTTCGGCGTCGCCTGCCTGGGGTCGCGGCTGATGACCGGCGCGATCACGCCCGAGGCGGCGGCCCGGCTGACCGACGCGGACGGGGTCACGTTCGGCGAAGCGGCCCACGCGGCGGGCTTCGACCCCCTTCGGATGGGACCCGACGCACCTGCCCTGGCCCGCACGAGCGCCTTCGTCGAGCTGCACGTCGAGCAGGGCCGGGGCCTGGACGTGCCGGTGGGCCTGGCGTCGTCGATCCTGGCGCACGGCCGGTGGCGCTACACGTTCACCGGCGAGGGCAACCACGCCGGCGCGACGGTGATGGGGGACCGCCGCGACCCGATGCTCCCGGCCGCGCGGTTGGTGGTGGCCGCGCGGCAGGCCGCCAGTGACGGGGCGCGGGCGACCGTGGGCCGGATCGTGCCCAACCCCGGCGGCACGAACGTGATCGCCTCGTCCGTCGACGTGTGGCTCGACGCGCGGGCCGACGACGAGCCGCGCACCCGCGAGGTGGTCGAGCGGATCACCTCCGCCGCCCGCCTCGCCGCCGCCGACGAGGGGTGCGAGGTGCGGGTCGCCGAGGAGAGCTGGGGTGGCACGGTGCTCTTCGACCCTGCTTTGATGGCCGACGTGCGACGAGCCATCGGTGAGGACACCCCCGCCCTGCCCACCGGGGCCGGGCACGACGCGGGCATCCTCGCCGCGCACGTGCCGACCGCGATGCTGTTCGTGCGCAACCCCACGGGGGTGAGCCACGCGCCCGCCGAGTTCGCCGAGGCGGACGACTGCGCGGCGGGCGTGGTGGCGCTGGCCGCGACCCTGGAGCACCTGGCGTCCGCGGGAACCGCCCGGTGAGGAGCTACTGGTGCGAACGGGCGTGGCTGCCGGACGGCGTCGCCCCCCGCGTCCTGGTGCGCGTGGACCGCGGCCGGATCACCTCCGTGTCCACGGTGGACACCATCCCGCTCGGTGTGGAGCGGCTGCACGGCCTGGTGCTGCCCGGGTTCGCCAACGCGCACTCGCACGCGTTCCACCGGGCGCTGCGCGGGCGCACGCACGGCGGCGGCGGCACGTTCTGGACGTGGCGCGACGCCATGTACGAGCTGGCCGACCGGTTGACGCCGGACAGCTACCTGCGGCTGGCCCGCGCGGTGTACGCGGAGATGGCGGTGGCCGGCGTGACCGCCGTCGGCGAGTTCCACTACCTGCACGCCGGCGGCAACGAGATGGCCGAGGCGCTGCGCCAGGCCGCCCGCGACGCCGGCGTCCGCATCACCCTGCTGGACGCCTGCTACCTGGCGGGCGGCATCGGCGAGCCGGTGCGGGGCGTGCAGGCGAAGTTCTCCGACGGCACCGGCGACCGCTGGCTCGACCGGGTCGCCGCGCTGCGCGCCGACGACGGGATGCGGATCGGCACGGCCATCCACTCCGTGCGGGCCGTGCCGCGCGAGCTGCTGCCGCTGGTGGCGGGCGCGTTCCCGGACCGGCCGCTGCACGTGCACCTGTCGGAGCAGCCGGCCGAGAACCGGGCGTGCCTCGACGCGTACGGCCTGACGCCCACCGGCCTGCTCGCCGAGGCCGGCGCCCTCACCGGCCGCACCACCGCCGTCCACGGCACCCACCTGACGCCCGAGGACATCTCCCTGCTGGGTGGAGCGTCCTCCGGGGTCTGCTTCTGCCCCACCACGGAGGCCGACCTGGCCGACGGCATCGGCCCGGCCCGCGAACTGGCCGACGCCGGGTCGCCGCTGTCCCTGGGCAGCGACCAGCACGCCGTGGTGGACCTGCTGGCGGAAGCCCGGGCGCTGGAGCACGGCGAACGGCTGCGCACCGGCCGCAGGGGGCGGTTCAGCCCGGCGGAGCTGCTCGCGGCGCTGACCAACCACGCCTCGATCGGGTGGCCGGAGGCGGGGCGCATCGAGGTCGGCGCGCCGTGCGACCTGGTGTCGGTCAGGCTGGACTCCGTGCGCACGACGGGGGTGGAACCGGACCAGGTCGTGATGGCGGCGACCGCGTCGGACGTGTCCGTCGTCGTGGTCGGCGGCCGGGTGATCGCGCGGGACGGCGTGCACGAGACGCTCGGCGACGTGCCGAGGCTGCTGCGCGAGGCGCTGCGGGAAGTGCTCACCTGAGCCGCAGGGGAGCAGTCACCTGATCGGGTAACGGGATTCCCGGTTCCGGGACCCCACCCGCCCATCATGGCCCCATGCCGATCCGCCCGTCGTTCCGCCGCCGGAAGTTGGCCCGCCGCTTGCGCCGGATGCGCGAGGAAGCCGGGATGACCATCGAGGACGCCGCCGCGCGCCTCGACAAGCACCGGAACTCGCTGTACCGGATCGAGGCGGGGGAGACCAAGGTCGACGTCCACCTGGCCCGCACGATGATGGACGTCTACGACCACTACGCGCCGGACCTGCTCGACCAGGTGCGCGAGGCCCTGAAGCCCGGCTGGTGGACCACCTACGGCCTCCGCAACATGGGATATGTCGACATAGAGACCGAGGCGGTGGCCGTGCGGGAGTTGACCCTCCTGCACGTCCCCGGCCTCCTCCAGACCGAGGCTTACGCCCGTGCGGTGCTGGAGAGCGGCCAGCGCTGGAGCAAGCCGGAGTTGGCCGCCCACGTCAAGGTCAGGATGGTGCGCCAACGCCGGCTGACCGCCGAGGAGAACCCCCTGCACCTGACCGCCCTGGTCGACGAAACCGCGCTGCGCCAACGCATCGGGAGCGGTGCCCTGATGAGGGGGCAGTTGGAGTACCTGGTGATGGCGGCCGAGTTGGAAACGGTCGACCTCCGGGTGCTGCCGCGGACCATCGGGGCCCATGCGGGGCAGCGCGGTCCCTTCACCCTCCTCCACTTCCCCGATCCGGCGGAATCGCCCCTGCTCTACGTGTCCTACGCGACGGGGGCGCTGCACAGCGAAGATCCGGAACAGGTCTCCCGGGCTACAGTGTTGTTCAACAATCTGCTCGGACTCGCCCTGGCTCCACCCGAGTCGGTCGCCTTGATCGAGCGGGTTCGTGCCGAGTTCGAGTGAGAGGGCGGCCCACCGTGAACGTGACCGGTCCGATCTGGCGCAAGAGCAGTCGCAGCGGGAGCGGCGGGAACGACAACTGCGTCGAGGTGGCGTTCTCCCCGCCGTTGGTGGCGGTGCGGGACTCGAAGTCGCCGAGCGGCGGCCGGTTGGCGTTCCCCGCCGACGCCTGGCAGCGGTTCGTGCGACGGTGAGCGCCGGCACGCTGGTCACCAACATCGGTGAACTGACGACCAACGACCCCGAGCTGGGCCGCCTGACCGATGCGGCGATCGTCTTCGACTCGCACGTCCGGTGGGTGGGCCCGGCCTCGGCCGCCCCGCCCGCCGACACCCGGGTCGACGCGGCCGGCCGCGCGGTCCTCCCCGGCTGGGTGGACAGCCACACCCACCTGGTCTTCGCGGGCGACCGCACCGCCGAGTTCGAGGCCCGCATGGCGGGCCAGGCGTACACCGCCGGCGGCATCATGGTGACCGTGGGCGCGACGCGCGAGGCGTCCGACGACGCGCTCATCGCAAACGTGCTCAAGCACGTCGAAGAAGCCGCTCGTCAAGGCACCACCACCATCGAGACCAAAACCGGCTACGGCCTGACCGTCGCCGATGAGGTCCGGTCGGCGCGCATCGCGTCGGAACTGGTCGACGAGGTGACGTTCCTCGGCGCCCACCTGGTGCCCGAGGACGTTGACAAAGATGCTTACGTATCTCTCGCAGCAGGCGCGATGCTCGACGCCGTGGCGCCTCACGCACGGTGGGCGGACGTGTTCTGCGAGCGCGGGGCGTTCGACGAGGACGAGTCGCGGACGGTCCTGCGCGCGGCGGCGGCCAAGGGGCTCGGGCTGCGCGTGCACGGGAACCAACTGGGCGAGGGGCCGGGCGTGCGGCTGGCGGTCGAGGTGGGGGCGGCGAGCGTCGACCACTGCACCTACCTGTCGGACGCGGACGTGGAAGTGCTCTCGCACTCGGCGACCGTCGCCACCCTGTTGCCCGCGTGCGATTTGTCGACAAGGCAACCCCTCGCCCCCGCGCGCCGCCTGCTCGACGCGGGCGCGACCGTCGCCCTGGCCAGCAACTGCAACCCCGGCAGTTCGTACACGACGTCCATGGCCTTCGCCGTGGCCACCGCCGTGCTCCAGATGCGCATGTCGGTGGAGGAGGCCGTCACCGCCGCGACCCTGGGCGGCGCGCGAGCGCTCCGCCGGACCGACGTCGGCCACCTGGCGGTCGGCGCGCGGGCCGATGTCCACGTGCTCGAAGCACCTTCCGCGACGCACCTCGCCTACCGCCCCGGCGTGCCCCTGACGCACGCGGTGTGGCGGGAGGGCGTCCGGGTGCGCTGACCCGTTCCCGGGACCGCCGTTCGTCCCCGGTGGTCGAACCCCACGACCTGGGGCAGGCTGGTGGCATGGAGTACACCCAGCTCGGCCGTTCCGGCCTCTCCGTGTCCCGCTTGTGCCTGGGGACGATGAACTTCGGCCCGGAGACGTCCGAGGCCGACAGCCACGCCATCATGGACCGCGCGCACGAGCACGGCCTGAACTTCTTCGACACGGCCAACGTCTACGGCTGGCAGAAGGGCGAGGGCGTCACCGAGCAGATCATCGGCCGGTGGTTCGCGCAGGGCGGTGGCCGGCGCGAGAAGACCGTGATCGCGACCAAGCTGTACGGCGACATGGGGGACTGGCCGAACGAGGGCCGGCTGTCCGCCCTGCACATCCGGCGCTCGGCGGAGGAGTCGCTGCGGCGGCTCCAGACCGACCACATCGACCTCCTCCAGATGCACCACGTGGACCGCAACACCCCGTGGGAGGAGATCTGGGAGGCGTTCTCCGTGCTGCGGCAGCAGGGGAAGGTCGTCTACTTCGGGTCGTCCAACTTCGCCGGGTGGCACATCGCGCAGGCGCAGGAGGCCGCGCGCGAGCGGCACTTCCTCGGCCTCGTCAGCGAGCAGTCGATCTACAACCTGCTGAACCGCTTCGTCGAGCTGGAGGTGCTGCCGGCGGCGCTGCACTACGGCCTCGGCGTGATCCCGTGGTCGCCGTTGCAGGGCGGTCTGCTGGGCGGCGTGCTGCGCAAGCAGCGCGAGGGCGGCGGGTCGCGGGGGACCAGCGAGCGCAGCGCCAAGGCCCTGGAGAAGCACCGCGACGCTGTGGAGGCGTACGAGGAGCTGGCCGCCGACCTGGGTGAGGACCCGGCGCACCTGGGCGTGGCGTGGCTGCTGCACCGGGAGGGCGTGACGGCGCCGATCATCGGCCCGCGCACGATGGAGCAGCTGGACGGTTCGCTCCGGTCGGTCGAGATCGCGCTCGACGACGAGGTCCTGGCGAAGCTGGACGAGCTGTTCCCGGCCCCCGGCCCGAACGGCAGCAAGCCCGCCCCGGAGTCCTACGCCTGGTAGGAGCGGAACGCCTGGTAGGAGTGGGACGCCTGGTAGGAGTGGGACGCCCGCCGCCCCTTGCGGGCGGTGGGCGTCACCGGGTCGGGGTCGCGCGCCGGTCGTCGTGTCAGCCCCTGCCGGCGCGGCCGAGGCGCAGCGCCGAGACGAGGAAGAAGATCCCGCCGACGAGGGCGTAGCCGGCCAGGGTGCCCAGCGACGCGCCCTCGCCGGACGCCTGGAGGACGAACGTCGTCCCGGCCAGGGCGGAGAGGCCGCCACTGGCGATCATCGCCCACTGGCCGCCCAGCCCCCGCCGCCCGACGCCGACGACGAGCTGGACGATCCCCGACGCGATCGCCCAGGCCCCCCACACCCGCAGGACCGCCGGGACGCCGGACGTGACGGCGACCGCCAGGCCGACGCCGGCGAGGGTGCTGATCGCGATGTTCAGGTACAGGCCCCGGGTGGACCCGGTCGTCCGGGACGAGCGCGCGTCGACGACGGCCGCGGCCACGTCGAACAGCGGGTAGAGCACGAGCAGGGCCCCGCTCACCGGGCCGATGCCCGACGCGGTCGCGAACAGCGAGCCGGCCCAGGCGAGGGCGAACGCGAAGCGGACGAGGTAGAGGCGTCGGAGGGCCGGCGCGAGGCCGGTCGCGGTCGGAGCGGTGGTGGCGGTCATGGGGTTCCCAACGGTCGGAGGCGCTTCGGCTCGTGACCCGGTAGGTAGACGTACTAGTTCGTCTACCTACCGGCAGTCGCCAGCCTGGCCGCCGGCGCTGCTCGGGGCAACGGAAGGTGCGCTGCTTCACAACCGGCGCGTGGCGGCGTCCGTCGTCAGGTAGACGAACTAGTACGTCAGTAGACTTGGCCGGCACGACCCGGAGAGACCCGGCCGAGGGAAGGGGAACCGCGATGGCGCAGACCGCCGCCGAGGCGAAGGCCGACGACGCGCGGCCCACCCCGTCCGTCCGGGAACGCATCCTCGCGGCGGCCGACGAGCACTTCTACGCCGAGGGCATCCGGGCGGTCAGCGCGGACCGGCTGATCGCCGAGGCGGGCGTCAGCAAGGTGACCTTCTACCGGCACTTCCCCACGAAGGACGACCTGGTCGTGGCCTACGTCGAGGGCCGGGCGGCGGTCGAGCGGCACGCGCTGGAGGAGTTCCGCGACCGGGCCTCCGACGCCTGCGACACGCTCGTCGCCATCGCGCACGGCATCTCCGGGCTGAGCTGCTCGCCCGGCTTCCGCGGCTGCCCGTTCATCAACGCCGCCGCCGAGTACGCCGACCCGGACCACCCCGTGCGCCGGGCCGTCGCCGCCCACCGGTCCTGGTTCGCGGCCTACCTGCGCGACCTGCTGGTGCGACTGGGGATCACCGACCCCGCCGCGGCGGTGGACCAACTGATCTTCCTCCGCGACGGCGCGATGCTCGCCGGCTACCTCAACCTCGACCGCGCCGACCGCGCCGAGTCGATCGTCAGCGCCGGCCGCGCCGTCGTCGAGGCCGCGAGGACGAGCACCGCACCGGGCGGGTGTGCCTGATCCGTGACTCGACGCCGCGGGGTCGCCGGTACCGCGCGGACGGGTGACACTTGTTGCGTTCGCTTCGATTGTTGCGAATAATTCGACCAGGGGGTGACGGCGATGGTGAAGGTCGAAGCGGCGAACGTGGCACCCGGTGTGGTCGACGCCGAGATCGCGGCGCGTGCGTTGAGGCGGGTGAAGGACTACCTGACGTCGTCCGGTGGGCAGGCCGAAGAACTCGAAATACTGGTCGAGGGCGGCCCCGGCGAGGCACTGGTGCTCCCGCGCCCGGCGGTCGAGATGTTCGTCCACGTCCTCGCCGCCATGGCCAACGGCCAAGGTGTCCGGATCATGCCGGTCAACGCCGAACTGACCACCCAGAGCGCCGCCGAAATCCTGAACGTCTCCCGGCCGTACCTGATCAGCCTGCTCGAACGGGGCGAGATCGAGTACCGACTGGTCGGCAGGCACCGTCGCGTCCGGTTCGACGCGCTGATGGACTACATGCGGCGGGACGACCTCGCGCGCAAGCAGGTCGTCGACGAGCTGACGCGACTCGACCAGGAGTTGGGAACAGACTGAATGGCGTTCGTCGTGATCTACGACGCCTGTGCCCTGTACGGCAACACCGTGCGCAACCTGCTCCTCAGGGTCGCCTGTGCGCGTCTGGTGCAGGCGAAGTGGACCGACCGGATCCTCGACGAGGTCGACCGCGCCCTCGAACGGCGGGGCATCGCGCAGCAGAAGCGGCACAGACTGCGCGACCTGATCAACCGTTCGGTGCCCGACTGCCTCGTCAACGGCTACGAGTCGTTGGTGAGCGGGCTCGAACTGCCCGACCCGGACGACCGGCACGTCCTGGCGGCGGCGATCCGGGCGGGCGCCCAGGTGATCGTGACCGACAACCTCAAGGACTTCCCGGCCGAGTACCTGTGCAGGTGGGACATCGAGGCCAAGAGCCCGGACGACTTCGTCCTGGACCTGATCGGCATCAACGACCGGGTCGTCTACTCGTGCGTGCAGCAGATCGTGGACGAGCGCACCAACCCGCCCGAGACGATCGACGAGGTGCTCGGTCAGCTGGAGCGCTCGGGCCTCATCGAGTCCGCGGCGGCGCTCCGGCTCGGCTGATCAGTCCTCGAAGTCGTCCTCGTCGTCCCGCGCCAGCCACGTGGCCAGGCGCTCGACCGGCGTCTCGAACTCCGGGTTCGCGTCCACGAACGCCCGCAGCTTGTCGGCCAGCCACGCCAGCGTGACCTCCTCCTCGCCGCGCCGCTTCTCCAGCTCCTCGATACCGCGGTCGGTGAAGTACACGTCGCCCTCCCAAGCGAAAAACGGGGGAAACGGCCGAGCCGCCGGGACGTGGCGCCCCGACGGCTCGACCAGCACACCTCGAACGGCCTACTCGAACGCCTTGGCGATCAGCTCGCGCTGCTCGACCTCGTGCACCTTGGACGACCCGGCGGACGGGGCGGCCATCGGGCGGCGCGACACGCGCTTCACCGTGAACCTCGTGGGCAGCAGCTCGGGCAGGGCCAGGCCGAAGAACGGCCACGCGCCCTGGTTCGCCGGCTCCTCCTGCACCCACCGGACCTCGGTGGCGTTCGGGTAGCTCTCCAGGGCCTCGGTCAGCTTGCGCGCCGGGACAGGGTAGAGCTGCTCGACGCGCACGACCGCCACGTCCTGCGCACCGCGCTTCTCCTGCTCGGCCAGCAGCTCGTAGTAGATCTTGCCGCTGCACAGCAGGACCTTGGTGACGCTGTCCTTCTTCGCGGCCTTGTCGTCGATGACCGACTGGAAGCGGTCCTCGACGAAGTCCTCGACCGGGCTGGTCGCGGCCTTCAGGCGCAGCATCGACTTGGGGGTGAACACCACCAGCGGGCGGTTCACGCCGTCGAGGGCGTGGCGGCGCAGCAGGTGGAAGTAGTTCGCCGGCGTCGACGGCACCGCGATGGTCATCGAGCCCTCCGCGCACAGCTGGAGGAAGCGCTCGATGCGGCCGGACGTGTGGTCCGGGCCCTGGCCCTCGTGGCCGTGCGGCAGCAGCAGCACGACGTCGGACACCTGGCCCCACTTCGCCTCACCGGACGAGATGAACTCGTCGATGATCGGCTGCGCGCCGTTGACGAAGTCGCCGAACTGCGCCTCCCACAGCACGAGGGCGTCGGGGTTGGCCACCGAGTAGCCGTACTCGAAGCCCAGCGCCGCGAACTCCGACAGCACCGAGTCGTAGACCATGAACTTGCCCTGGTCGTCGGCCAGGTTCTGGAGCGGCGTGTACTCGGCGCCCTTCTTGCGGTCCACCAGGGTGGCGTGCCGCTGCACGAACGTGCCGCGCCGCGAGTCCTGGCCGGCCAGCCGGACCGTGCGGCCCTCCAGCACCAGCGACCCGAACGCCAGCAGCTCGGCGAACGCCCAGTCGATGCCGCCCTCGCGGGCCATCTTGGCGCGCCGCTCCAGCACCGGCTTCACGCGCGGGTGCGGGGTGAAGCCCTCGGGCAGGTCGACGTGCGCGTCGGCGATCCGCTCGATGACCGACCGGTCGACGCCGGTGGGCAGCTTGGCCGGGACCTGCTGCTCCTCCTCGATCGACGGCGAGGTCTTGATCGGGTGCTTCTCCAGCTCCCGGACCTCGTTGAACACGTGCTCCAGCTGCGAGGAGAAGTCCTGGAGCGCCTTCTCGGCCTCCTCGACGGAGATGTCGCCGCGGCCGATCAGGGACTCGGTGTAGGTCTTGCGCACCGAGCGCTTCGTGTCGATCACGTCGTACATGGCGGGCTGCGTCATCGAGGGGTCGTCGCCCTCGTTGTGGCCGCGGCGCCGGTAGCAGACCATGTCGATCACGACGTCCTTGTTGAACGCCTGCCGGTAGTCCACGGCCAGCTTCGCGACCCAGTAGCACGCCTCGGGGTCGTCGCCGTTGACGTGGAACACCGGCGCGCCGATCATCTTCGCGACGTCGGTCGAGTACTTCGACGAGCGCGAGTTCTCCGGCGCGGTGGTGAAGCCGACCTGGTTGTTCACCACGACGTGCACGGTGCCGCCGGTGCGGTAGCCGCGCACGAGCGCCAGGTTCAGCGTCTCGGCGACCACGCCCTGACCGGCGAACGCGGCGTCGCCGTGCATCGCGACGGGCAGCACGGAGAAGCCCTCGCCGCCCTTGTCGAGGATGTCCTGCTTGGCGCGGACGATGCCCTCCAGCACCGGGTCCACGGCCTCCAGGTGCGACGGGTTCGCGGTCAGCGACACCTTGGTCTCGCCGTCGCCGAACATGCGGAAGTACTTGCCCTCCGCGCCCAGGTGGTACTTCACGTCACCGGAGCCGTGCGCCTGACCCGGGTCGAGGTTGCCCTCGAACTCGCGGAAGATCTGCGAGATCGGCTTGCCGACGATGTTCGCCAGCACGTTCAGCCGGCCGCGGTGCGGCATGCCGATGACGACCTCGTCCAGCTCGTGCTCGGCGGCCTTGTCCAGCACCGCGTCGAGCAGCGGGATGACCGTCTCGCCGCCTTCGAGCGAGAACCGCTTCTGGCCGACGTACTTGGTCTGGAGGAAGGTCTCGAACGCCTCGGCGGCGTTGAGCTTCGACAGGATGTACTTCTGCACGGAGGCCGGCGGCTTCTCGTGCGGCACCTCGACGCGCTCCTGGATCCAGAGGCGCTCCTCCGGGTCGAGGATGTGCATGTACTCGACGCCGACCGTGCGGCAGTACGAGTTGCGCAGCACGCCGAGGATGTCGCGCAGCTTCATCCGCTCCTGGCCCGCGAACCCGCCGACCGGGAACTCCCGGTCCAGGTCCCACAGGGTCAGGCCGTGCGACAGGACGTCCAGGTCGCGGTGGCTGCGCTGGCGGTAGTTCAGCGGGTCCGTGTCGGCCATCAGGTGGCCGCGGGTGCGGAACGCGTCGATCAGCTCGATGACGCGGGCGGTCTTGTCGACCGCGCCCTCGGGGATGTCGGCGACCCAGCGGATCGGCTCGTACGGCAGCCGCAGCGACGTGAACACGTCGTCGTAGAAGCCGTCCTCGCCCAGCAGGAGCTGGTGGATGCGCTTGAGGAACTCGCCCGACTCCGCGCCCTGGATGACGCGGTGGTCGTACGTGGAGGTCAGCGTGATGATCTTGCTGACGCCCATGTCGGTCAGGGCCTGCTCGCTGGTGCCCTGGAAGTGCGCCGGGTACTCCATCGCGCCGACGCCGACGATCGTGCCCTGGCCCGCCTGGAGGCGCGGCACCGAGTGGTTGGTGCCGATGGTGCCCGGGTTGGTCAGCGAGATGGTCGTGCCGGAGAAGTCCTCCGCGGTCAGCGAGCCGGACCTGGCCTTGCGGATCAGGTCCTCGTACGCCTGCCAGAACTGCGTGAAGGTCATCCCCTCGCAGCCCTTGATGGAGGCCACCACCAGCGAGCGGGAGCCGTCCTTGCCGGGCAGGTCGATCGCCAGGCCGAAGTTCACGTGCTCCGGCGTGACGACGAAGGGCTTGCCCTCGACCTCGGCGAAGTGCCGGTTCATGTTCGGGAACGCCTGGAGCGCCCGGACCACCGCGTACCCGATGAGGTGGGTGAAGGAGACCTTCCCGCCGCGGGTGCGCTTGAGGTGGTTGTTGATGACGATGCGGTTGTCCGCCAGCAGCTTGGCCGGCACGGCGCGCACGCTCGTCGCGGTGGGAACGGTGAGCGACAGCTCCATGTTCTTCGCGATGGCGGCGGCGGCGCCCCGGAGCTGCTTCTGCTCCTGGCCCTGGGCGGGCTTCACCGGCGCGGCCTTGGCGGCCTGCGCGGGAGCTGGCTTGGCCGCGGGCTTCGCCGCCGGTGCGGCGGTCGCGGGCTTGGCGGCTGCGGGCTTGGCCGGAGCTGGCTTGGCCGGAGCGGGCGCGGCTTCGGCCGCGGCCGGTCGGGGTGCCTGCTCGGCGGGCTTGCCCGCGGCCGGCTTCGTCGCGGTGGCGGTGGACGAGGTGGTCGAGCCGTTCTCCGCGGCCACCGTCCCAGCCCCGTTGCCGCTCGACCGCTGCGTCGACTTGTAGTCGGCGAAGAAGTCGTGCCAGGCAGGGTCTACCGACGACGGGTCGGCGAGGAACTGCTCGTACATCTCCTCGACCAGCCACTCATTGGGGCCGAACTGAGAAGCAGGACTGCTGCTGGACACGGCTGGCGCTCGCCTCTATCCATCTCGCTCTTGGTAATGACTCACTCGTGACCAGGCTAGTCCCCCGTCTGGTGCAGTTCACACACAGGAGGGGCCCGGCGCGGAGGTCTCACTCACAGGATCGATCACGTCATCGGTCCTGTTATGGGTGCTTGAGCACCTCTTGAGGTTAAGCGCGTCACGTGCCGGGCGTGGTGTCGGCGGGGAGACGGGGAGCGCACCGCCGGCCCCTTCGGGCCGTGAGGTGTTCACCGATCTGAACCCGATCTCGTGACCAGCTTGTTCAACCGGACGGTTGACCACGGTCGCCCCGACGCCTATCGTCGTGTTCAACCGAGCGGTTGAACAAGGAGGTGGCGGTGGACGACCAGCTGTCCCGGGTCTTCTCGGCCCTGGCCGACCCGATCCGGCGCGACATGGTGGCGCGGCTCGCGGTGGCGGACGCGACGGTCAACGAGCTGGCCGAGCCCTACTCCGTGACCGTGCAGGCCGTGTCGAAGCACCTGCGGGTGCTGGAGGACGCCGGGCTCGTCAGCCGCAGCAGGCAGGCGCAGCGGCGTCCCGTCCACCTCGAAGCGGAGGTGTTCGACCTGATGACGAAGTGGATCGAGCGCTACCGGCACGAAGCCGAGCAGCGCTACCGGCGGCTCGACGCCGTGCTCGCAGACCTGGCCGACGAGGCCGCACCCGACGTGCGTGGAGGAGAAGCGTCATGACCACGACCACCCACCCCGGAACGACCATCACCGCCGACCCGGCGGCACCCACCATCCGCATCACCCGCGAGTTCGCCGCCCCGCCCGGGGCCGTGTTCCGCGCCCACACCGACCCCGACCTGGTCGTCAGGTGGCTCGGCCCGCGCTCGGTGACCATGCAGGTCGAGCGCTGGGAGGCCACCACCGGCGGCGCGTACCGGTACAAGCACACCCGCGGCGACGAGGAGTACGGCTTCTACGGCTCGTTCCACGAGGTCAGGGAGCCGTCGCGGATCGTGCAGACGTTCACCTTCGAGGGCTTCCCGGACGGCGTGTGCCTGGAGACCCTCACCCTGACCGACCTCGGCGACGGCCGCACGCGGCTCGACGCGGTGAGCGTCTACGAGTCGGTCGAGGTGCGCGACCTGGCCCTGTCGTCCGGCATGGAGACCGGCGTCGTCGAGGGCTACGAGCAG
>NZ_JBPKJK010000168.1:0-19305 GCF_051756985.1 Saccharothrix sabaoui | reverse complement strand
TCGGCCGCCACGGTGGACACGACCGCGTGGTACGTGCTGGTCAACCGCACCAGCGGCAAGGCGCTCGACGTCTACAACCTCGCCACCAACGACGGCGCCCGCATCACCCAGTGGACCCGCAACGACGGCAACCAGCAGCAGTGGCAGTTCGTCGACTCCGGCGGCGGCTACTACCGCCTCAAGTCACGCCACTCCGGCAAGGTCCTCGACGTCCACAACTTCTCCACCGCAGACGGCGGCAACATCGTCCAGTGGGCCGACGGCAACGGCACCAACCAGCAGTTCCGCCTCGCCGACTCCGACAACGGCCACGTCCGCCTCATCAACCGCAACAGCAACAAGGCCGTCGAAGTCCAGGGCGCCTCCACCGCCGACGGCGCCAACATCGTCCAGTACAGCGACTGGGGCGGCGCCAACCAGCAGTGGCAGCTCGTCCGCATCGGCGGCGGCGGCCCGACCACCACCACGACCACCACCCAGCAGCCACCCGGTCAGCTCACCAACCCGGTGGTGTGGCAGGACTTCGCCGACGTCGAGGTCATCCGGGTCGGGGACGCGTACTACATGACCGCGTCGACGATGCACTACTCCCCCGGCGCGCCGATCCTGCGCTCCTACGACCTGGTCAACTGGGAGTTCGCCGGGCACTCGGTGCCGTCCCTGGACTTCGGGTCGAAGTACGACCTGACCAACGGGCAGCGGGCCTACGTCAACGGCATCTGGGCGTCGACGCTCCAGTACCGGCCGAGCAACCGGACCTACTACTGGGCCGGCTGCATCGACTTCAACGACACCTACGTCTACACCGCGAGCAGCGTCGAGGGCCCGTGGAACCGGCACGCCCAGATCGACAACTGCTACTACGACGCGGGCATGCTCGTCGACGACAACGACACCATGTACGTCGCCTACGGCAACGGCACCATCAGCGTCGCCCAGCTGTCCGCGGACGGGCGCAGCCAGGTCCGCGCGCAGCAGGTGTTCCAGACCCCGTCGAACATCGGGACGCTGGAGGGCGCGCGCTTCTACAAGCGCAACGGCAGCTACTACATCTGGCTGACCCGACCGGCGAACGGCCAGTACGTGCTCAAGTCGGACAACGGGCCGTTCGGCCCGTACACCGTGCGGCAGGTGCTGCTCGACCTGCCCGGGCCGATCCCCGGCGGCGGCGTGCCCCACCAGGGCGGCCTGGTCCAGACGCAGACCGGGTCCTGGTACTACATGTCGTTCGTCGACGCCTACCCCGGCGGGCGCGTGCCGGCCCTCGCCCCGATCACCTGGACCGCGGACGGGTGGCCGACCCTCCAGACGGTCAACGGCAGGTGGGGCGTGAACTACCCCTCGCCGCTGCCGACCCGCCCGGTCAAACCCCTGACCGGGACCGACACCTTCACCGGCACCGCGCTCGGCCCGCAGTGGGAGTGGAACCACGACCCCGACACGTCCCGCTACTCGGTGGACAACGGGCTGAGGTTGCAGACGGCCACCGTCACCAACGACCTGTACGCGGCCCGCAACACCCTCACCCACCGCATCCAGGGACCGACCTCCACCGCCACGGTGGAACTGGACTACAGCACCATGCGCGACGGCGACCGCACCGGTCTGGCGATGCTGCGCCAGTCCTCGGCCTGGATCGGCGTCCGGCGCGACGGCGGCCAGACCCGCGTGGTCATGACCAACGGCCTGACCATGGACAGCAGTTGGCGCACCACCAGCACCGGCACCGAGGCCGCGAGCGCGGCCGTGAGCGGCGGCCGGATCTGGTTGCGCGTCAACGCCGACATCCAACCCGGCTCCACCCGCGTCGCCAGGTTCTCCTACAGCACCGACGGCGTCACCTTCACCCCGCTCGGCCCGGCGTTCACGCTGAACAACGCCTGGCAGTTCTTCATGGGCTACCGCTTCGGCATCTTCAACTTCGCCACCCAGTCCCTGGGCGGCGCGGTGACCGTCCGCAAGTTCGACCTGACCACCCCGTAGCGAACCACCACCGGCTCCCGGCCGGTGGTCCCGGCGGCACCACCAGGTCCGCCGGGGCCACCGACCGGGGGCCGCGGACCGCCGCCCCCGGTCAGGGCAGCACGCGGATGAGCGTCACGCCGTCGCGCAGCGGCAGCAGCACCTGCTCGAACGCCGGGTGCGCGGCCACCCGCGCGTTGAACTCGGCGATGGCCGCGCCCTGCGGCGACCGGTGCGCCGGGTCGAGGTAGGTCTCGCCCTGGTACAGGGTGTTGTCCACCACCACCAGGGCCCCGGGGACGAGCAGCCCGCGGCGGTGGGCCACGTCGAGGTAGTCCCAGTACTGGGTCTTGTCCGCGTCGACGAAGGCGAAGTCGAACGCCTCGCCCGCGTCGGCGAGCCGGTCCAGCGTCGCCAGGGCGGGCCCCTCCGCCAGCACCACGCGGTCGCACCCGGCGAACGCCTCGCGGGCGACGGCCGCCGCGCGCGGGTCGGCCTCGCAGGTGACCACCCGGCCGCCGGGCGGCAGCGCTTCGGCCATCGCCAGCGCCGAGTAGCCGGTGAACGTGCCGATCTCCAGCACCCGGCGGGCGCCGGTCACCGCGACCAGGAGCCTCAGCAGCTGCCCCTCGACGTGGCCGGACAGCATCTCCGGTTCCAGGGTCGCCACCGGGCCGCCGTGGTCGGTCCACGCGTGCCCGGTGGTCCGCCGGTTCAGCGCCGCGAGGCGGTCGGACTCGGGTGTGGTCATCGCCGACAGGTAGTCGTCCAGCCCCGAGGCCAGCGCCCGTGCGCGGTCCAGGCGCGCGGACGAGCGGTCGCGGTCGAGCGGGTCCAGCAGGTCCAGTTCGCGGGCCAGGATCGACAGCGGGGTCACCGGTCGCATCACGCCCACCTCGCGTCGCTCAGGTACATGCCCCGCCCGGCGCCGCCGTCGGGGAACCGTTCGCAGCGCGCCCGGTGCCGGTCCACCGCCTCGACCAGCAGCCCGTCCTCGACCTCGGCCAGGTAGTCGCACTTGCCCAGGCCGCCGCGCGGGGCCACCGCCCACAGCGCGGAGCCGCCGCGCTTGCGCCGCATCGTCTCCTGCGCGAACCTCATCAGCTCCAGGTCCTCGATCACCGGGTGGTGCACGGCCAGGCCGAGGTCGCGGCACACCGCCAGCAGCGCGTCGCGGGCGTCCTCGTCCAGCCAGCCCACCAGGGTGGCCAGCGTCGCGGTGAACGCCATCTCCACCGCGACGGCGTGGCCGTGCAGCAGCCCCGCGACCGGCTCGAACTTCGCGCTCCACGTGTGGCCGAAGGCGTGCGGGCGGTCCTGCCGCGTCTCGAACATGTTCGTCCCCTCGTGCCGCATGTACGCGTGCAGGGAGCGGAACAGGACCTCGTCGGCGACGGCCGCGAGCTCCGGGTCGTCGCCGGTGGCGGCGAACCGGGTGTCGAGCAGGGCGCGGCCGTGCTCCCGGAGCAGCTCGAACAGCGCCTCGTCGTCCACGGCGGCCATCTTCACGATCTCGGCCACGCCGTGCCGCAGGTGCTCGGGCGCCAGGGTGCGGAACAGGGACCGGTCCACCAGGGTGAGCACCGGCGGGTGGTAGGCGCCCAGGGCGTTCTTCATCAGGGTGCCGTTGACGCACGTGCGCGGGGACGGTCCGGCGTCGACCGCCGAGACGATGCTCGTGCCGACCATGACGTACGGGGTGCGCCGGTTGAGCAGGGCGCACGCCAGGCCGGCCGTGTCGGTGAGCACGCCGCCGCCGATGACCAGCACCGGTTCGCCGCGCGCGACGTCGTGCCCGTCGGTGCCCAGGAACGCCGCGATGCGGCACACGGTGTCGAGGGTCTTGTCCTCCTCCAGCGCCCGGCACACCATCGTCGCCAGGGGGATGTCGTGCGCGGCGAAGTACGCCCGCAGCGCGTCGCCGTGCAGGCGGTCGACGGTGGCGTCCACGACGGCGACGCACCGCCCCGCGGGTCGGTACACCTCGGCCAGGTCGGGCGTCGCGGCGTCGAACACGCCGTCCACCAGCCGCACCTCGCTGCGCAGGTCGAAGGTCGCGTCGACGGTGAACGAGCGCCCCCCGGGGTCGCACCGGATGTGCCCCGACCCGTCGTAGTGGGCGGAGGTGGCGTACTTGTCGGCGTCCCACGAGTCCGTCATCGAATGTCCTCTCGGTGTCACACGAGCTTCCCGGTGGCCCAGTTGACGCGCTCCCAGCGCTTGCGCGCGGCCAGCGCGCGCAGCACCAGCAGGGGCAGCTGCACGTGGTGCAGCACCAGGAACGGCAGGGGGTCGCGCCAGTCGAACACCGCGTCCTTGCCGCCCACGAGGTCGCGCAGCCACGGCCCGAGCCGCCGGTGCCGCAGCACCTCCCCCAGCCGGCCCAGCTCCGCGCCCAGCCAGTGCACCGGCCGCGCGCCGGGCCGGGGGCGGGTGACGCCCTCGTGGTCGGGGTCGAGGTAGGCCGCCGCCAGGTCCGGGCTGTCGTGGAAGGCCACCAGCGCCGAGTGGGGTCGCGGGTTGCACTCGATGGGGCGGGGCACGCCGTCCTCGTCGACGATGAAGTCGAACGACACCTGGCCGTCCAGCCGGTGCGCCGCCGCGAAGTCGCGCACCCACCGCCAGATCGCGGGCACCTCGACGTGGCGGTAGTTCAGCTGGAGCGGCGAGGACTCGGAGCAGGTGTAGGCGGTGACCCGGCCCGCGCGGCACGTCGTGTGCGCGCAGTACTCGCGGCCGGTGGCGCGCCGCTGCAGCACCCACGGCCGGTCCGGCCCGATCGGCAGCCCGTCCGGCGGGGCCGCCCGGTCGGACACCACGACCACGCGGTGGTCGGCCGCCATCGACGTCCACTCCGGCGGCTTGAGCACGTACTCGCGCCCCGCGAGCACGGCGTCGCGCACCTGCCGCACGTCGGTGATCCGCCGCGTCTCCAGGCACGGCAGCCCCGCGGCCCGCACGAGTTCGGCGAACCCCGCCTTGTCGTTGAGCAGGCGGTGCGTGCGGGGGTCGTTGGCCAGCACCGCGCAGTGCCCGGCCAGCACCGGCACGGCGTCGGAGGTGGGCTGCGCGAGGCCCGGTTCGTCGATGACCGGCACGACCGTGTCCACGCCCTCGGCCCGGATCACCGCGACGAGGTCGCGGACGTAGCCGGCGGGGTCCGCGCCGGGGTCGGCGACCAGGTGGAACGCGCAGGAGGCCCGGGAGAACCGCAGCGGGCCCCAGCGGTGCCGGGGGACCGACGCGGTCACCACGCGGTGGCCCGCCTCGTGGAACTTCCTGGCCAGCAGGAGGCTCTTGGTCATGTGCGTGGTGGTGATGAGCACCGTCGTGCGGTCCCGGCACGGCCGGCGCGGCGTCAGCAGGTGCGCCACCCCGCACACCAGGGCCGTCAGCGGGGCCGTGGCGACCAGCACGGCCAGCAGCGCGGCACCGCGCAGGAACGACGTCACCGAGCACCTCCCACTCCCGTGGTCCAGGGCTGCCCAGCGCGGTTCCCGACAACCGCCGCGCCGGTCGAATCACCTGGACGTGTCCCGGTCGTCGGCGCGTCGCGCCCGCCGGTGACCACCGGGGCCGGGGACCTCCCGGACGGGGTTCAGGCCGTCAGGGCGGCGACCAGCGCGGCGACGACGCCGTCCTCCTCGCGCCGGTGCAGCACCTCGGACCGGTAGACCAGGTCGAGCCCGGTCAGCGGCACGCCCACCAGGTCCGGCGTGATCGCCTCGGCGGGCAGCAGGGCCAGTCCCTCGCCGGCCGCGAGCAGCCGGCGCAGCACGTCGAGGTCCGCGCCCAGGCAGCGGACGGCGGTGCGCAGCGGCGGGAGGCCGGTGGTGGCGCACAGGTCGTCCAGGCTCCCCAGGGCCTCGGGCGCGTCGATCCAGCGCGCGTCGGCCAGCTCGGGCAGGGAGACGCCCGCCCGACCCGCGATCGGGTGGTCCCGGGCCACCGCGACCAGGGCCGGGGACTCGGTCGACGGCGTGGCGCTCAGGGAGCTGACGGCGGGCAGGCGCAGCGGGTCGGCCCGCACGGCCGGCGCCGCGACGACGCCCACGTCCAGGTCGCCCACGGCGACCGCCTCGGCCACCGCGACGGGCGGGAGGACGCGCAGGGTCAGGTCGCGCACGCCCGCGCGGCGCGCGTGGCGGGCCACGGCGGGCGCGACGGCGGACGCGGCGGGGGCGATGCCGACCTCCAGCCGCGACGTCGGCTGGGCGGCCACGCGGACCACGTCGGCGCGCGCGGCGTCCAGGCGCATCAGGATCGGGGCGGCGTGCTCCAGCAGCCGTTCGCCCGCTTCGGTGAGGACGACCGGGCGGCGGTGCAGCAGGGCCGTCCCCAGGTCCGACTCCAGGGCCACGACGTGCTGCGAGACCGCGGACTGCGTGTAGCCCAGCTCCCGCGCGGCGGCGGAGAACGACCTCAGCCGGGCGATCGTGCAGAACGTCCGCAGCAGCCGGGTGTCCACGGTCGATAAGCGTAGCTGATGTGGACATGGCCAATGATCGATTGACCTGCACTCGACCTCGCGCCGATGATGGCGGCGTGGACGACGGGCCGTGGATCGCGCGGGTGGCGCTGGTGGGCGAGCGCTCCGCCGCCGTGCGCGCGCACGGCCGCTACGCGACCCTGTTCGACGCGCTGTGGCGACGTGCCGGGATCGCCGTCGACGCCTACTGGACCCCCACCACCGACGTGTCCGGGCTGGCCGCCTTCGACGGCGTGTGGCTGGTGCCCGGCAGCCCCTACCTCAGCGAGGACGGCGCGCTGGCCGCCGTGCGCACCGCGCGCGAGCGCGACCTGCCGTTCCTGGCGACCTGCGGTGGCTTCCCGCACACCCTGCTGGAGTACGCGCGGTCGGTGTGCGGGCTGGTCGGCGCCGCGCACGCGGAGAACGCGCCGGACGCCCGCGACCACCTGATCGTGCCCTCCGCCAGGCCGCTGGCGGGGCACGAGCGCCGCATCCGGCTGCGCCCCGGGTCGCTGGCCGAACGGGTCCTCGGCGCGGGCACCACCACCGAGCGCCACCACAGCGGCCACGAGCTGGCCCCGGCCTACGCGCCCCTGCTGGAGGCCGGCGGGCTGCGGCTCACCGGCCACGACGACGACGGCGTGGCCCGCGTCGCCGAGCTGCCGGGGCACCGCTTCTTCCTCGCCACGGCGTTCCAGCCCGAGCTGACCGCCGACTCCGCCGCACCGCACCCGGTCGTGACCGCGTTCGCCGAAGCAGCCGTCGCGGCCGCCGCCTGATCCCCACCGTTCCCCGTCCCCCCGCTCCCCGAGGACGTCCCATGACGACCGCTCCGCGCGCGCAGCCCCCCAAGTGGCTGCCGTACTTCCTGGCCTGCTCGCTGATCTGGGGGTCGGGCTTCGCCCTGATCAAGATCGGTGTGGAGGCGGGCATCGAACCCGCCTGGGTGGCGTTCTGGCGCTGCTTCTTCGGCGCGGCCGTGCTGTGGCTGCTGGTGCTCGGGCGCAGGCTCGCCGTGCCGCGCAGCGCGAAGGTCTGGGGCCACGCGCTGGTGGTGGGCACCGTGCTCAACGCGCTGCCGTTCGCCCTGTTCGCCCTCGGGGAGCAGAACATCAGCTCGCTCCAGGCGGGCGTGTGGAACGCGATGATCCCGCTGTTCACCCTGCTGTGGGTGCTGGTCATGCTGCCGTCGGAGAAGCCGACCCCGCGCCGGCTGGCGGGTCTGGTCACCGGGTTCACCGGCGCGCTCGTCGTGCTCGGCGTGTGGGACGGCGTGGACGCCTCGATGCTCGCGGGCAGCATCGCCTGCCTGCTCGCGGTGGCCTCCTACGGCCTGGGCTACACCTACACCCGCAAGTACCTGTCCGACGTGGACTCGCCGGCGCTGACGCTGACCGCGATCCAGATCGGCCTGGCCGCGCTGGAACTGGCGCTGGTGGCCCCGTTCGCCTCGGGCTCGCCGAGCCTGCCGGGCTGGCCGGGCGCGGGGCCGATGATCGCGATGGTCGTGCTGGGCGCGATCGGCACCGGCATCGCCTACATGTGGAACCTGACGGTGATCCGCGCGGTCGGCTCGACCGTGGCGTCCACGGTGGCGTTCCTGACGCCGATGTGGGCGGCGCTGATCGGCGTGCTGTTCCTCAGCGAGGCGCTGCACTGGAACACGGTCCTCGGCGCGCTGCTCATCATCAGCGGCGTGCTGCTGACCCGGCCGCCCAAGCGGGAGCCGGTGGCCGAGCCGCCGCCGGTGGCCGAGGTGCCCCCGGTGGTCGGGGAAGCGCCCCCGGTGGGCACGACGACCGCCGGCGGCGCGGTCAAGGGCGAAGCAGCGGGGTGATCCGGCGCAGGCCCTCGGCGACGGTGGCCGGGTCGCGGGCGAAGCCCAGGCGGAACCCGCGATCGCTGCCGAGGGTCTCCCCCGGCATCAGCAGCACCCCGGCGTCGAGGGCGCGCCGGCACAGCGCCAGCGACGGCTCGCCGGAGGTGGGCGACGCCCAGGCGAACGGCGTGCCCTCCGGCAGGACCACGCGGACGAGGTCGGTGTGCCGGGCGGCCCACTCGGCCACCACCTCCAGGCCCGGCGCGACGGCGGCGTCGTAGGCCGCCGCGAACTCCTCGTGCCGGTCCAGCACCCCGGCCGCCAGCTCCTCGCACAGCACGGAGTTGGCGATGGAGGTGTAGTGCTTGTGCCGGGCGCACCCGGCCACCACGTCGGCCGGGCCGTGCAGCCACCCGATCCGCAGGCCCGGCAGCCCGTAGACCTTGGCCAGCCCGGACACCGACACCACGCGCGGGTGCCGGGTGGACGCCGAGCCCGCCAGGTGGATGCGGTACTCCTCGTCGAGCACGAGGTAGCCGTCGGTCTCCGCCAGCAGGTCGGCCAGGGCGGTGACCTGCTCGTCGGTCGCCACCCGGCCGCCCGGGTTGCCCGGCGAGTCCAGGTAGACCAGCCGCAGGTCCGGACCGGCGGCGGCGCGCACCGCGTCGAGGTCGACACCCATGTCGTCGGTGCGGGCCACGGTCTCCACCCGGCACCCCCGGTGCACGGGTACGTCCACCGACGGCAGCCACCCCGGCAGGAACGTCACCACCCGGTCGCCCGGCCGGAGCAGGGTGGTGAACAGCAGGTACAGCGCCTCCGCGGCGCCGTGGGTGACCAGCACGCGGTCCGGGTCGGCGGCCTCGCCGTAGCGCGCCGCGACGGCCTCGCGCAGCCTCGGCGTGCCGGTGTCGGAGCCGTAGCCCAGGGCCAGGGACGAGGGCACGGCGAGGTCCGAGAGGTCGCGCACCGGGACGTAGCTGTTGCCCAGGTCGATCTCGTAGCGGCCGGGGGTGTCCTCGAACGCCCACTGCCTCATCGGGTACAGCGCCGCGGTCACGCGACCCCCTCCAGCCTGCGCCTCAGGGCGGGCGACACGTCACCCGCGCACACCTGCTCGACCTCTCCGCACAGCCGCACCGCGCCGTCGTCGCCGATGGCGACCTCGACCACGCCGCCCGCCATCTCCACCCGCACCCGGCGGCCGGTCAGCCCGCGCGCGTGCGCGGCGGACGCGGCGGCGCACGCGCTCGCCCCGGAGGCCGGGGTGTAGCCCGCGCCGCGCTCGTAGACCTCGATCCGCAGCACGTCCGGCCCCGGCACCGTCGTGAACTGGACGTTGGTCCGGTCGGGGAAGCGCTCGTGCCCGGCGACGGCCTCGCCGAAGGCGTGGGCGACCCCGGCGTCCACCTCGTCGAGGAACAGCACCGCGTGCGGGTTGCCGTTGTCCACGACGCTGACGTCGAACCGCTCGCCCGCCGCGGTCAGGTGCCCCGGGGCGTCGACGCGGGCGGGGCCGAGGTCGACCTCGACGAGCCCGGCCGCCTCGTCGCGGACGTCCACGACGGACTCGCCGGCGGGCGTGAGCACGACGAACCGGTCCGCGCCGGGGTGCCGCCGCGCCAGGTGCAGGCCCACCATCCGGACGCCGTTGGCGCTGCGCGCGCACGCGCTGCCGTCGGCGTTCACCGCGTGCAGCGCGACGGGCCGGTCGGCGCGGACGGGTCCGTCCGGCAGGCGCAGCACCCCGTCCGCCCCGACGCCGAACCGCCGGTCGCACAGCAGCCTCACGGCGGCGGGCGCGACCGGCAGGTCGGTCTCGGCGGGGTCGATCAACAGGTAGTCGTTGCCCAGCGCCTGGTACTTGACGAAATCGGCCACCGGAGGGCTACATCGCGTCCGTGGTGAGGGCGGCCTGGTCGTGGTCGTCGCCGTACCACTTCTCCTTCCACCGCGAGAACGCCACGATGACGATGTCGCGGTGGCCGGGACCGCCGTCGGCGGAGGTGACGTCGGTGACGTCGTGCTGGAGCGCGCGGTCGTCGAGCAGGACGGCCTGGCCGGGCTCCAGCGTGCCGTCCCAGAACGGGGCGTCCGCGCCCGGCTCCCACAGCCGGGTCGTGCCGCCGCCGACGTTGTTGCGCCGCAGGACGGCGATCATGACGAACTCGTGGCCGTCGTGGTGCACGCCCTCGGGGGTCAGCGGCCCCACCCGCCCGCCCTCGGCGCGGGTGCGGTTCTGGTGGACGTTGATCTGCCAGTCCTCGCTCTTGTCGAGCTCGAAGCCGTCCATGCCCGCGCGGATCAGCGGGGTGAAGTCGACCTCGATCGGCAGGTACTTGCGCTTGATGCCGCCCGCGACCGGGTTGAACTTGGTGAACGTCGTGTAGTCGCGGTGCTCCAGCAGCTGGAACCGCCACCCCTCCACCTCGTCGTGGTGCAGCCGGTACTGGCTGAACCGCTTGAAGCGGGTGCCGTTGCCCATGTACTCGTCGACGGGGCAGCGGTCGTAGCTGTCCAGGATCTCCTGCGGGACCTCGGGCAGGTCCACGATCGCGAACCGCTTGTCGTTCAAGGGCATTCTCAGGTCCTTCCGTGCTCGACGACGGGTGGCCGGTCCACCGGATCTGCGGTGTGTGCCGGGGTCAGCTGTCCGCGGTGATCAGCTCGGAGACCTCGTCGAGCCGCTCGTCGAGGTAGCGGGCCGAGGAGTTCAGCCGCCAGAGGGTGCCGCGGGCGATGCCGCGCCGCATGTAGGCCGAGTCGGCGGACGGGAGGACGATGTTGTGGAACCAGCCCGCCGCGTGCTGCGAGTCGACGGTGATGTGCAGGCGGTGGTAGACGATGCCCACCTCGGGCAGCCCGAGCCTCTCCCACGCCCCGACGACCTGCACGAAGCGGTCCGGCACCAGCCACTCGGTCATGCCCAGGAAGCCGACGGCCTCGGGGTAGAACCGGCGGTAGCGGCACAGCAGCACGGCGAGGTTGCCCGACAGCAGCGCGGTCGCGGTGAGCGAGTCCTCCAGCTCCTGCTGGCTGATGTCGAAGACCTCGTAGAGCTGGTTGAACAGGGTGGTGTGGACCTCGGCGGGCTTGCCGTTGCCCATCTCGTCCCAGAAGTTGTTGGCGATCTCCATCTTCGCCGGGCCCGCGGTGCCCACCTGCATGAGCGCGAGCAGGTCGTCGAACCGCCCGTCGACCACGGATTCCTGGATGACGTATTTGCGCAAGTGCTCCGCCGTGGCGTGCCGGCGGATGAAATTCATGTAGTAGGGGTGCTTGAACACCCGGTGCCCGCGCGCACTCCGCTTGAGCCAGGACAGGTACTCCGCCGGCGTGGTCGGCGCCGCGTCGACAACCGCCCAGTCGACCGCGGAATCCTCCGCGGCGATGGTCGCGCGTTCCAGCGCGGTGAGGATTCCGTTGATCACCAGCGACCCCTCGGCGGTCGGCTGGTCGGGAATCTTCATGACGAGGTCGTAGATGCGCGCCAGCAGCAACTGCTGGAGGCGAAAAGCTCCCTGGTCGCCCGCTGCGGCGGCCGCGTTGAGCGCATCCACCTCGACGGAGACCCGGAGAGCTTCCTCCCCGACGATCTTGGCGTCGAGTTCTTCTGCGGACAACCGAAGCCATGATGATATTTCCTCGACGAGCGCTCCCCGATCACGCACCACCGGCTCCACCTTGCTCAGATTAGTCTGTCGACGACATGTTCCCGACTCAATCGACGCGAGTTCGACCGCACGGAAGAGTCAATTCCAAGCGATAGGTCCTGCGGCCAGCAACAATGATTACCCGAGGTCGGGACACCGAATATCCGCCATTCGGACGCAATGTCCGGTCAGCACGCGCGCCGGTCAACGGTGAACGTCACCGCTCGTCGGTGCCGGCTCGCGCACCGCCCACGACGTGCCGGTCGTCACCGGCGGACCGGCGGGGTGACGGGTGTTCCGCACCGATTCACCGGACCGCCGACCTGCGGCGACCAGGTTCCGGCGGCACCGGGGCGATCGGGGGCGTGCCGTCGCTTTCGCCGCGGGCGACCTTCGCCGGGGTCGGCGGACGACCTCCCCCGCCCCGCCGACCCTCCGCAGCCACGACCTTCGGGTCGCTTGTAATGCCGCGTGAAATAGCGATACTGCGCCGTGGGGCCGGGAAAGCGGTGGCGCGAACCCGTTGACATGTGGCGATCCAGCCACTCCTGCGGCCGGCGCGGCGTCCCTAGCATCGAGTCATGGACAACACCTCCACCGAGGACGGCACGGACCACCACCTCACCGGGCTCCGGCTACCGGACACGCTCCTGGCCCTCCAGGCGATGCGGTTCGCGCGCGACGAGTCCTCCGAGACCCTGTTCAACCACGTCATGCGTTCCTACCACTTCGGTGCCCTGCTGCTGGACCGCGCCGGCGTGCGCTACGACCGCGAACTGCTGTTCATCGGCAGCGTGCTGCACGACATCGGCCTCGTCGAGCGCTTCACGAGCCCGGCGGAGCGCTTCGAACTGGACGGCGCCGACGCCGCCCGCCGCTTCCTGCGGGAGCGGGGGATGCCCGACGACCGCGCCGAGGTGGTCTGGGACGCGATCGCGCTGCACACCAACCACTCCATCGCGGCGCGCAAGCGCCCGGAGATCGCCGCGGTGGCCGCCGGCGCCGGGGTGGACGTCGGCGGGAGCGGGCTGGAGTCGCTGGACCCCGACGACGTGGCCGAGGTGCTCGCCGCCCACCCGCGCACGGGGTTCAAGCGCGACACCGTCGACACGATCCTCGACCACTGCCGCCGCAAGCCCGCGGCGTACTTCATGCACCCCTTCGCCGAGGTGGGCCGCCGCCACCTCCCGGGCTTCGCGGTGCCCACCGTCGAGGACGTGGTGCTCGCGGCGCCGTTCGCCGACTGACGACCGGGCCCCGGCACCGGCGCGCGACCGGTAGCAGAACCCGCCGCCGCTGTCAGGGCTTCCCACTGTGCGGCACGGGGCGCGGCGCGGCCCCCGCGCGCGGCATCCTGACCGGCGTTGGTGTCGGCCGAGCCGGGAGGCGAACGATGACCGCCGAAGTGCAGCACCCCCTGAACGAGGTCGACGTCGAGTCGATCGGGAACCTCGTCGAGGCGATCCGGGCGGATGCGACCGCGGCGGCGACCACGTGGGCCGCGCGCGTGGCGTGGAAAGGCGGGTTCCGGTCGGAGGCGCGGGTGCGCGGGTTCGACCCCACGCCGTCGGACGAGCCGCCCGCGCTGGGTGGCACGGACACCGCGCCGAACCCCGTCGAACAGCTCCTGAGCGCGCTGGGCAACTGCCTCGCCGTCGGCTACGCGGCCAACGCGAGCGTCGCCGGGATCGAGGTCGACGGCCTGACCGTCGACCTCAGGGGCACCATCGACCTGCGGGTGTTCCTCGGTCTCGCCGAGGGGCACGCGGGGTTCGACACCATCACCGCCTCGGTCCGGATCGACACCACCGCCCCGCGCGAGGACGTCGAAGCGCTGCACGCGAAGGTGCTCAGGTCCTCCCCGGTGGGCCACACCCTCGGCAACGCCGTCCCGGTGACCGTCGAACTGCTCTGACCCGCGCCCGCTCACGGGACCGGGGATCGCCGCGGGCGACGATCCCCGGTCCGGCTACAGCTCCAGGCTCCACCGGTCGAGGTCGCCCGTGCCCGCCCAGACCACGTTGTGCACCCGCAGCTGCCAGGTGCCGTCGCGGGTCTCGCGGGACAGGTCGACGGTGAAGGCGCCGCCGGGGTCCGGCAGGGTGCTCACGACCTGGTGCTGGAGGCGGTAGGCCGTGCCGTCCGGGGCGACCAGGTCCAGGGTGATGACGGAGTTCTTCAGGTTCTTGAACCGCACCTCGACGCGGGAGGCGGACCGGGCGCCGCCGGCGCAGCCGGTGACGGTCATGGCCACGACCACCGGCGGCGTGCGGGTGATCGCCGGGACGTCGGTGTCGTCGACCCGCGCGGCGCACGGGGTCGGCGGTTCGGGCACCGGCGCGTAGGGGGCCGCGGCGTGGCGTGCCGCGTGCAGCAGCATGGGCAGCGTTTTCGGCCAGAAGAACCCGTCCTGGCACGAGTGGGCGGGGAAGAACCCGCCGCACGCCTGCTCGGGTGGCGAGCCCACCTCCCACACGAAGGAGGCGACGCCGAGGTCGTCGTAGACCCAGTCGTCGGTGGTGCCCGACGCGGAGTAGAGCACCTGGCCGGACTGCCCGTACCGCCAGTCGGGGCCCGCCAGCCCGGCCAGCTCCTGGGCGAGGTCCCGCAGCGCCGCGTCGTTGCCGGTGCGCCGGGCGACCGGGCCGCCGCTCCACGGGAACAGCACGTAGTTGCCGTAGCTGTGCAGGGACAGCACCAGGCCCGCGGTGTCGGTGGGCGCGGGCTGGGCGGGGTCGGCGGCGCGGCGGTCGCGGTACAGGGAGCGCCACAGCGCTTGCAGCGCCCGGGTCTCCGGTTCCGAGTCGGGCCCGGTGCCCCGGTAGTCCTGGTCGCACTGCCGCTCGGAGGCGTTCTGGAGGCCCCAGTTGGCGCCGGTGTTGCGGTTGAGGTCCACCCCGTGGTGGTCGTGGGACGCCGTGCCGCAGGTGACGCCCTGGTGGTCGGTGTCGTTGCCGTTCTTGCGGTGCGGGACCGGGGAACCGGCGCCCCGCGCGACGTTGTCCACGCCGTCGGGGTTGGCGACGGGCACGACCCAGAACTCGGTGGTGTCCAGCAGGCGGGCGACCTCCGGGTCGGTGCTGCCGACGAGGTGGTCGATCCAGCGCCAGGCGATCTCGCCGGTGGTCAGCTCGCGGGAGTGGAGCTGGCCCAAGACGAAGAAGCGGGGTTTGGGCGCGTCCGGGGAGAGGGCGCAGTCGCCGGGTTGCCTGCGGGTGACGCAGACGGCGCGCAGGTCGTGCCCGCCGCGGCCCCGGGTCTTCAGCCAGGAGTCGCCGTAGTCGACGACGGTGGCGAGGTCGGGGTGCTCGCGGGCGACCTGGTCCAGGTGCCGGTGGTGGGCGTCGACGGTGCGGTACCCGCCGTGGAACGTGTCGGCGGTGGCCGCGAACCGCTCGGGCTCGGGCAGCACCCGGTCGGCGGTGGCGGGGAACCCGGCCCGGCGGAGCGCGGCGCCGGTGGTCGAGTCGCCCAGCACGAAGAGGTCGTCGCCCTCGCGGTGCTCCACGACGTCGAAGCCGCCGGCGAACAGGGCCTGCTCGGTGCCGAGCGGGGCGCGCACCTGGTAGAGGTGGGCCCGGTCGTCCGGGGTCGTCATCGCCGGAGCGGTCGCCACGAGCGCGGCGACGGCGAACAGCGGGGCGAGCCGTGATCGGTGTCGTGTCATCGGGTCCTTCCCGGCAGGGTGACGGCGGCGGTCCCGACCACTCTGCTGGCGTTCACCGGCGCGGGAGCTGTCGATCACGACAGGAAGGCGAAGTCTGCCCGAAAGGACCGCGCGCCGGGCCGGCCCCCGGACCGCGCGGCGACGGCGCTACAGCGCGATCGGCCGGTACGCGAGCGCCTGCTCGACGATCTGCCCGGCGGTCACGTCGTCGTCCTCGGGGTAGAAGATGAGCTGGAGCACGTGCGGGTTCCCCGTGGCCGCGACCAACGCCGCCACGGCCACGTCGTCCTCCTCCTCGGCGACCTCCCCGCGCTGGAACCGCTCGACGAGGGCGATCAGGGCTCGGCGGTCGAGCGCGGTCATCGGTTCACCTTCCCGGGGCGGCAGGGGGCGGGTCATGGTAGCCCCGGGTGACGGCGTGGTCCGGTGGTCAGCCGCGGGGTCCGGGCAGCGGGGCGCGGGACAGGTCTGCGGCGCGGTGCCCTTCCGGTCCCACCTAGCCGGCTCGGTGTCGGCCACGCGGAAGCCGTTCTTCTTCCCGGCGGCGACGCGGGCGGTCCCGGTCGGCCGCACAGCGGCACCCCACGTGCCGGCCGGCCTCCCGCCACGACGCGCCGGCTGTCAGCCCCCGCTCCCCGATCGCCGCACCGCCGATCGGGCACGGTCCGCCGGCACCTCCGCCGGGGTGCGCCACCAGCGGCGCGACGCCAGGGCGGCCAGGGCGGCGCCGGTGGCGTTGACCAGCACGTCGTCCACGGACGAGACCCGGTCCAGCTCCAGCGCGTACTGCGCGACCTCGACCAGGACCGAGCAGCCCGCCCCGAGCGCCAGGACCCGGAGCGGGGAGGCCAGTGCCGCGAACCGCACGGGGGCGAAGAACCCGAGCGCCGCGAACACCAGCAGGTTGCCGACGATCCCGAGCGGCCCCATCGTGACCAGGTCGCGCAGCGGGACCAGGCTCACCCGGCCGGGGACGGCGCCGGCCCCCTCGCCCGGCATCATGGTCAACCAGACGAACGGCACCGTCCCGTAGACCAGGCCGACCTCGGCCAGCGACGTCCGCCACGCCGCCGTGTCGCCGCCCGCGCGCCTGCGGCGCACCAGGGTCGGCACCCAAGCCACCAGCACGGCGAGCGGCAGCCCGACCAGCGTCACGAGCACCACGCCGTTCTCCGTGTCGAGGCAGCCGCGCCACCGCCCGGCCGCGCACGCCGGGGCGGACATCGCGAGCGGCTTCCGCAGGGCGAACACCACGCCGGCCAGGCCGAGGACCGCCAGGACGACGAGCGCGGTCCGGCGCGCGCGGCGGGGCGGTGCTGACGGGGACGCGCTCCGGTTCATGCCCCCAGTGGAGCCGGGGAGCCGTTGCGGTGGCGTATGCGGTTCCGGATACGCCCGCGATACGCCCGCTGTGCGCGGCGGGGCGGGCGTGGGACGGGCGTGGGACGCCCCGGGCACTCCCCACGGTGCCCGAGGCGCCCCACCGCCGTGCCCCGCGGAGCGCCGTTCCCCCGCGGCTCCCCGCTGCCGGGCACCCGGACCGACCTCCCCCGGTCGGTCGCGGTCACCGGGAACGCTAGACCGCCGGGCCGGGCCGCCCCAGTATTGATCTGCACAGTGCGCCCGGCGTTCGGTCACCCACCGCTGCGCCGGCCGCCCGTGCCACCCCCGTCCGGGGCGGACGGGACCACCTACAGGGAGCTGCCCGGAGTGCCGAGCCTGCCCGCGCGGAAGAACACGAGCCACCACGCCGACGACCTGCGGCTGTTGTGCCGGGAGGCGACCGGTCCGGACGGCGTGCGGCGCGTGCTGGAGCTGCTCGCCCGCCGGTTGGCCGCGGAGGTCGTGCTCGCGGGGCCGGGCGGGGAGCAGGCCGCGGTCCCCCCGGACGCCGGGCGGCTGCTCCACGTCGTCGCCGAGGAGGTCGCCCGGGTGCGCGCCGGGCACGTCGACGCCGCCTCGGTGCACGCGGGCGGGCACGACGTGGCGGTGCTGCCGATGGGTCCTCCGCCCGCGCGGCCGGTGCTCGTCGTCGCGCGCCGGGGTCCGCTGAGCGCGGAGCACCGGCGCTTCCTCGCCGCCGCGGTGAACCCGCTGCGGCTGTGCTGGCGCGCGGCGGTCGCCGAGCAGCGCGCCGAGCGCCTCGACGCCGCCGACGCGGCGGTGCGCGAAGCGGTGCTGCACCTGCTCATGGTCGGGGACGTGTCCGGTGCCCGCCGGACCGCGGCGGTCCTCCGCCCGCCGCTGCCCGACCTCGCGCGGGTCTACGTCGTCGCGAACGCCCCGGACTCGCGCGTCCGGCTCTCCCCGCGGTGCCGGGACGCGTTCGGCGGGACCGCCTGGGTCGTGCCGTGCCCGGTCCACAGCGGGCACGTCATCGTGATCGCACCGGCCGGGTCCGACGGCGCGGGTGGGGAACCCCCGGACGCACCGCCGGACCGCCTGGTCCGGGAGCTGGTCGAGGCGGTGCCCGGAACGCGGGTGGGCGTCGGGCTGCCGGTGGCGCTGCGGGACGTCCCGGTCGGGTACAAGCAGGCGTTCCACGCGTTGTCGGTGGCCCGCCACCGGCCCGAGCGGTACGCCCGGTTCTCGGCCCGGGGCGAGCTGGGCGAGCTGCTGGGCCGCGCCGGGCACGCCTGGGCGGCGGGCACGCTGGCACCGCTGCTGGCGTACCGGCCCTCCCGCCCCCGGGACCCCGACGCCTTCGAGCTGCTGGCGACGCTGCTGTCGTGGCTGGAGTTCGGGCCCCGGGCGGCGTCGCAGCTGAAGGTCCACCGCAACACGCTGTCCTCGCGCCTGCACCGCATCGGCGCCGAGCTGGACCGCGACCTCACCGGGTTCGCGGTCCAGGCGGAGCTGCACCTGGCGGTGCAGCTGCTCGACGAGCGGCCCCATCCCGGCGCGGCGGACGAGGTGGTCGGGTTCGACGCGCTGTTCGACCGCCCGGAGGTCCGGCAGTGGGCCGAGGACCGGTTGTCCCCGCTGCTGGCGGCCGACCGGCGGACGCTGCTGACCACCGTGCGGACCTGGTTCCGGCACGACCTGCGGACGGCCCCCGCCGCCACCGAGCTGGGCATCTCCGCGCACGGCCTGCGCAAGCGCCTGATCCGGGTGGAGGAGCTCCTCGGCCGGTCGCTGCTGATCGGCCCGTCGGTCCGGTACGACCTCCACCACGCGCTCCGCGTGCACTCGGCGCCCGTGCCGGGGTGATCACCCGGGGACGTGCCGAGGGGCTTTTCGCGTCCACTGTGGACTGACGTGGCGGGCGCCACCCCGGGAACCGGAAGACGGGCGCGAACCGCCATAATCCCCCCATGACTGCTTCGTCCTTCAACCCACGCGACCTGCTCGCGGGGAGCCGTCTCGGCGTCCTCGCGACGATCAAGCAGGACGGGCTCCCCCAGCTGTCCCCCGTGATGCCCTTCTACGACCGGGACGCGGGCGTCGTCCACGTGTCGACGAGCGCCGGGACGGCCAAGGTCGCGAACCTGCGCCGGGACCCGCGCGCCGCGCTGGAGGTCACCAGCCCCGACGGCTGGTCGTGGGCGACCGCGGAGGGCACCGTGACCGTGACCGGTCCGGGGACCGACCCGAACGGCCCCGAGGTCCAGGCGCTGGTCGACTACTACCGCGCCGCCGCGGGCGACCACCCGAACTGGGACGAGTACCGGGCGGTCATGGTCGCCGAGCGCCGGGTCCTGATCACGCTCAAGGTCGACCGCGTCTACGGCGC
>NZ_JBPKJK010000167.1:0-19317 GCF_051756985.1 Saccharothrix sabaoui | reverse complement strand
TGCGACCACCAGGCTGGGCCGGCGGTGGTCAGGAGGCGGCTTCCAGCGGGTGGTCGGTGCCGCGCCAGGTGGCCGCCAGCTCGTCCAACGGCAGGTCGAGGGCCTCGCCCAGGCACACGATCGTGCCGAAACCGGGGGACGGCAGCCGGCCGGTCTCGATCTTGCGCAGGGTTTCCGGCGAGATGCCGGCCGCGTGCGCCACCTCGGCCAGGTCGCGCCCCGCTCGCGCGTGGCGCAGCAGGGCTCCGAGGCGCCTGCCGGCGTCGACCTGTTCGGGGGTGAGCGGTTGGCGGACCATGCCCCCAGGGTAGGGCTGGTATTACTATACCGGCAAGTGCTACGGTTCTGGTATTACTATACCGAAATCCTGTAGCGCGAGGTGTTCGTGATCGAGTTGAAGTCGCCTGCGGAGATCGACCGCATGCACGTGGCCGGGCGGTTCGTCGCCGAGGTGCTCTCGGAGGTCGGCCGGCTCGCCGACGTGGGCGTCAACCTGCTGGACCTGGAGCACCACGTGCGCGGCATGATCGAGCGGCGCGGGGCGGAGTCGTGCTACTGGGACTACGCGCCGTCCTTCGGGCGCGGCCCGTTCCGCAACGTCATCTGCCTGTCCGTCAACGACGCCGTCCTGCACGGCCTGCCCCACGACTACGTGCTGCGCGACGGGGACGTGCTCAGCGCGGACCTCGCGGTCGGCATCGACGGCTGGGTGGCCGACTCGGCGCGCACGGTCGTCGTCGGCACCGCCGCCGAGGAGGACCTGCGGATCATCCGGGCCACCGAGGAGGCGTTGGAGGCGGCGATCGCGGTGGCGCGACCGGGCAACCGGCTGGGTGACATCTCGGCGGCCATCTGGGCGGTGGCCCGCGACTACGGCTACCCGGTCAACACCGAGTTCGGCGGCCACGGCATCGGCCGCACCATGCACGAGGACCTGCACGTCCCCAACAAGGGCAAGGCGGGGCGGGGGCTGAAGCTCCGGCCGGGGCTGACGCTCGCGCTCGAACCCTGGTTCGCGCGGACGACCGACCGGATCGTGTACGACCCGGACGGCTGGACCATCCGGTCGGCCGACGGCTCGCGCACCGCCCACTCCGAGCACACGATCGCCGTCACCGAGGACGCCGCCCTGGTGCTCACCCGGCGCGAGGGCGAACTCGACCGCGGTGACGCGTCGTCCCGCGCGTCCGTCGTTCCCCCGGTCGACTGAGGGGTTCCGCTCGGGGGACGGCAATCGTGCGGAGTGCGCGGTGGGGGAGGACCCACTCCCGGTCGTCCTGTCCGGACCTCCTTTAAGCACATCGGTTGAACGCCGACGGATCGGGGCCGGCGGTCCCGTTCTGACTGCCAGTATGTCGGCGATCACCGACAGTGCCGGCAGGGGGCGAGGGTGGGGGAGATCGTCTGCTCGTGCGCCGAGCTCGACGTGCTGGGCGAGGCGCTGCGGATCGACGTGCGGCGGTTCCCGCTCGCGATCGGGCACCACGGGGCGAGCCGCGAGGAACGGGTGCGCCTCGTCGAACGGGTCGGGCGCGACCTGACCGGGCGCGGCCTGGTGCGGGGCGGGGACCCGGTGCCCGCGTTCGCCGAGGTGCTGCACCTCCTCGCCCGCGGTCCCGTGTCGGTCGCCCTCGTGGGCACGGCGGGGCAGGCCCGGCCGGTCGGCCTCGCCGTGGTCGACGACCGGGCGGGCGTGGTCGTCGTGCAGCGGGGCGAGTCGGTCACCGTCCGGGACGACCGGCCCGAGGCCGCGGTGCGCGCCCTCGTGGGGCTGCTGCCCGCGATGCGCCCCGCCCCCGGCGTCCCGGTCACGGTGGAGGAGGCGCCCCCGGCGCGGGCGGGGGAGGACTTCTCCGAGGACTTCTCCGCGGTCACCTTCACCAGCCAGGTGCGTGCCGCCGCCGTGCGGTCGCCGGCCGCGCAGCGCGCCGCCGCGGAGGAGGTCCTGCGCCGCCCGAGGCTGGGCGCCGGGTACTTCGCGGTCACCGGGCGCGGGCGCGACGGCCGGGAGGTCGAGCTGGGCACGGTCGGTTACCTGGACACCGACGTCGGCCGCTGCGCCGTGCTGTCCGACGCGGGCGCCGACGGGCGTCTCGCGGTCACGTACGCACCCGCCGACCAGGCCGCTCTTGATCGCCACGTGCTGCGGATCGTGGCCGGGGCGAGGTGAGGGGGACAGTGGAACCACCCGTTCGTGTCGCCACTGACTGTTACTGTTCATGCGCTGCGCGTACCGCGCAGGGTGTCCTCGGGGGAGGGTGATCACCGTGGCGAACGCCGCCGTCACCGGTATCGCCGGCATGGGCCACGCCGTGTCCGGCTTCAGCGCCGCGACCGCCGCCGGCTTCCGCATCGGGGCCGCGGGCGGCCAGGCGCTGATCGACGCCGTCGACGGGATGCTGGCCGAGATCAGGGATGCCCTGGCCAGTGCCAACCGCCTGAGCCAGGAACCCCCGCTGGGGACCACCCCGGCGGCGGTCGTCTACAAGCCGTTCCTCGCCACCGTGGCCACCGACGAGGTCCAGGGCTTCATCCCGGTGCTGGTGGGCTTCCAGCAGGACCTGGTGCGGTTCCGCTCCGACGTCGAGAAGTCCATGGGCGTCTACCGGGGCACGGACCAGGACTCCGCCACCGTCGTCGCCACCGCCGGATCGACCCTCCCGACCTGATCAGCGAAGGACCAAGGTGACCTCTCGCACGCTCATCGCCGGTCTGGCCGTCGCCCTGTCGACCGTCGCCGCCTGCGGCGGACCGGTCAACGGGGAGCCGCGACCGGCCAGGACCGCGACCAGCACCGCCGACGCCCCCGCCTCCCTGAAGGACGTAGAGCCGTGCGACCTGCTCACGCGCGACGAGGCCGAGCGGCTGTTCGGCCCCCTGCGCGAGGCGCCGGCGCGCGAGGACCTGGGGACCGCGCGGGGGTGCACCTTCAAGCCGAAGCTCACGAACCTCGGCATCGACGTCCGGACCAACGCCGGGCTGGCGGACGTGCAGCCGACCGGTGAGATCAGCGACGTGGCGGTCGGTGGCCGCGACGCGAAGCAGGTGACCGCCCCGGGGGGCACCTGCACCGTCGCGATCGAGGTCACCGGGTCGTCACGCGTCGACGTCTCCTACACCGGTGACCCGAGCGAGGACACGTGCGCGCCGGCCCGGCGGGTCGCGGAACTCGTCGAGCCCCGGTTGCCGTGAGAGGGGGACTGGTATGACCCGGGACGTCCACTCGCGCTACGACCTGCACCGGCACGCCGAGGTGCAGACCGGCGAGGAGCTGGAGCAGCGCGTCCGGCGGGACCTCGAACAGCGGCACGGCGGGCTGTTCGGGAGGCTGATCGCGGCCATCACCGCGCCCGGCGAGGTCGACGACGTGCTCGACGCCCAGGCCGCGCAGCTCAAGCGGCAGGTGTTGACGCGGGCGGCCCCGCCCCCGCCCGACGTGCACTACCCGGCCATCCCGCACGCGCGGTTGCACGAGGGCGTGAGCCGGGGTGGCGAGCCCGGCGCGGTCGGCGAGGTGGGGGACATCTGGACCAGGCTGGGCAACCAGCTCGCCACGTTCAACGACGCCATCGGCAAGGCGATCACGATCAGCGAGGACGACTGGGTCGGCCGGGCGGGCGACGGCGCTCGGCGCGCGTTGGCGGACATGGGCAACCGGGCCGGCGAGGCCGGGACGGCGGCGCAGCTGGCGGGCACGCTGTTCGCCCAGCAGTCGCGGGCGCTGAGCACCGCCCGGGCGAGCACGCCACCGCCGCCCGCCGAACCGTTCGACGCCGGTGCGGCGCGCGAGCGGCTGATGACGATCACCGACCCGGTGGCGTTCGCGCGGCAGGCCGCGGCGGACCGGGCGGTGTTCGAGCAGCAGCGCGAGGACCACGAGGCCGCCGCGCGGGCGGTGGAGACCTACGACCGGACGGTGGCGCAGACGGCCGCCGCGCAACCCGCGTTCGCCCCGCCGCTGGAAGCGCCGCCGCAGCCCGGTCCGCCGCAGCCCGATCCGCCCCGGCCCGATCCGCCCCGGCCTGGTCCGCCGCGAGCCGAAAATCCGTTGGTGCCGATCGGGTCCGGTGGGAGGGAGCGCGGTGCGGTGCCCCCGCCGGCGGTCGGCGATGGGCAGGGCGACGGCACCGGCGGCAGCACCGGCACCTCTGGGGTCGTGTCGCCGAACGAGCCGCCGGTCAGCGGGATCACCAGCCCCAGCGGTTCCGGCGGGGGGAGTGCGGGGGGCGCGGGGAGCGCGGGTGGTGGCGGGAACGTCGGCAACCCGGGACAGGGTGGACCTGGTGCCGGTGGCCTCGCCGGGGTGCCCGGGTCGGGCGGTGGGGGCGGGCGTCCCGGTGGTGGCGGGTCCGGTGGTGGGGCGGGGTTCGGCGGGCGGGTGCCCGGTGGTGGCGCGGGGAGCGGGTTCGGTCCCGGCTCGGGGGCGCGTGGGGTCGCGGGTGGCGGGGCCGCGGGACTGCTGCCGCACGGCGGTGACGCGCCGGCCGGTCGTGCCGGCGGGACGGCCGGCGGAACGGGCGGAGGTGGCGCGGGCGGTGGTGCGCGTGGTGCCGGCGGTGTCGGTGGTGTCGGCGCCGGGGTGGCCGGTGGCGTGGGGGCGGGCAAGGGGGCGGGGGACGAGGACGTCGAGCGGAGTGCGCCCTCGTACCTGTTGGAGCCGGACCCGGACGGGATCTTCGGCAACGACCAGGTGGTCGCGCCGCCCACCATCGGCGGGTGACGGTCGGCGACGGGACCACCCGGTCCGGGGTCGGTCAGCTGGTCGGTACCACCGACGGGGGCGTTGACGCCGACGTCGGGGAGGTCTCCGGCGGGGTGGTCGGCGTCACCGACGCGGACGGCGACGGCGACTGGGGCGGCGACGGGGACTGGGGCGGCGACGGGGACTGGGACGGCGCCGGGGTGGTCGTCGTCGGCATGACCACGGCGAACGGCACGCCGGTGACCTCGCGGCAGCCGTTCTCGTCGTGCTCGACGCGCGGGCGCGGGTAGCGGTTGTCCTCGTGGTACTCGTCGCACCCCCGCCACCTCGTGTCCAGCGGCTGTCCGTTCTCGTCGTAGAGGTGGACGCCGGTCAGCGGGCGGCCGTTCTCGTCGAACACGTAGATGTTGGTCGGCACCACCGGGGTCGGCGCGTAGGCGACCTGGGCGGTCGGGGGGAGGTCGCGCCAGGCGGTGGAACCGAGGGCGAGCAGCAGCAGGCCGATCGCGAAGCCGGACGCGGGCAGGCTGATCCACAGCCAGCGCCGGTCGGTGCGGGACCGGAGGCCGGCCAGCAGGGTCAGCGCGCCGAGCGCCACGGTCACCAGGAGCACGGACATGTCGTGGACGAGCCCGCCCCAGGCGGCCACCAGCAGCGCCCTGATCGCCCACCACGCCGGTTGCAGCGGGCGCAGCGGGTGCACGAAGCGGGTCACCTCGGGGCGGTCGAACGACCTGCGCGCCGCCGCCAGTTCGGGCAGGTGCGCGACGTCCTCCACGAGGCCGCGGCTGACGAACACCAGCGCGGCGGCGACGACGGCGCACAGGACGGCCGCGGCCAGGAGCAGTTCGCGGCTGCCCGCGTCGAGGCCGATGGCGAAGCCGGCCGCGGTGCCGGCGACGAGGCCCCACAGCGCGAACCGGGCCGCGGCCGTCGCGCGGGTTGTCCTCGGTGGCGGGGGTGCGGTGCGGTCGGGGTAGCCGGCGGCGGCGCGCAGCTCCCGGGCGTACGCCCCGGGGGTGCCCAGCCGGTCGGTCAGCGCGGCGGTGGAGGAGTCGTCGCCCAGTTCCTCGGCGACCTCGGCCACGTGCGCCTCGGCGTCGTCCATGATCTCGCCCACCTCGGCGGGCGGCAGGTCGGACAGCTCCTCGCGCATGCGGTCCAGGTAGTCCCGCACCTCGGTGTTCGTCTGCGTGTTCATGCGGAATCCCCCACAAGGTCGTCGAGCGTCCGCGCGAACGACTTCCAGGTCCGGCTCGATTCGAGCAGCCGTGCGCGGCCGGGTTCGTTGAGGCTGTAGTACTTGCGGTGCGGGCCCTCTTCGCTGGGCACGACGTACGAGGTGAGCAGGCCGGCGTTGTAGAGCCGGCGCAGGGTGCCGTAGACCGACGCGTCGCCGACGCCGTCCAGGCCGCCCTGGCGCAGTCGGCGTAGGACGTCGTAGCCGTAGCCGTCCTCCTTGCGGAGCACGGCGAGGACCGCGAGGTCCAGCACCCCCTTGAGCAGCTGGCTGGTGTCCATGTCCCTCCCCGGTGATGTGCGGTGGATGCTACTACGGAATGCGCAGTACCGTGTAGAGGGTAGTAGGGGCGGGGAACGCTTCGTCCCCGTCCGGTCACCGGCGGTCAACGCGCTTGTGCCGGTGGCGCCGGGCTTCCTAACCTCCTGCGTGATCACAGGGGGGAAATCAGTGGTGAAACGTGTTCTCGCGGTGTGCGCCGCGCTCGTGTCGCTGGCCGGCGGGGTGGTGGCCGGAGGAGTGGTGACCGGCGGGCTGGTGGGCACTGCCGGGGCCGCCCCGGTGGTGGGCGGGTCGTCGAAGTTCACCGCCACCTACCCGGCCCGGCTGCTCGACACCAAGGCCGGGATCGGCACGCCGGTGGGGTCGCTGGGCGCGGGGCAGGTCAAGACGGTCGACCTGTCGGGCCGCCTGCCCGCGACGACGACCGCCGTGGTGCTGACGGTGACCGCCGTGTCGCCGACCGAGGCCACGACGGTCTCGGCGTACCGGACCGGGTGGGTGCGCGAGGACTCCGCGTCGGTGGTGAACCTGGTGGCGCGGGAGACGCGCTCGGGGTCGGTGACGGTGGCGGTCGGTCCCGACCGGAAGGTGGACCTGCGCAACGGGGCCGGGTCGGTGGACCTGATCGTGGACCTGTTCGGCCACTACGCGACGGACGGCGCGGCGAAGTACCGGGCGACCCAGCCGCAGCGCGCGTTCGACGTGCAGGCCGGTCCGGCGTCGACCGCGGTGGTCGACGTGTCGGCGAAGGTGCCGGCCGGGGCGACGGCGGCGGTGTTCACGTTGACCGCCAGCAGCGCCACGGCGACGACGCTGGTCACCGCCTGGCGCGGCGGCGCGGCCCGGCCGGGCGTGCGGAACCTGACCGTGACCAAGGGCCTGACCACGGCGAACCTCGTGACGGTGCAGCTCGGCGCGGACCGCGCGGTGAGCCTCTACAACCAGAGCGGCGCGGTCCGGCTGACCGGTGACCTGGTCGGCTACTACGGCGCGGACGGCGACTCGTTCTTCCTGCCCGCCACGCCGCGGCGCGACTTCGACACCCGCACCGGCGCCGGCACCCTCCAGGGCAATCCCGGGGCGCTCGCGGCGGGCGCGTGGACGCAGTTCTTCCCCGGCGCCTACCAGGGCGGGCAGGAGGTCACCTCCGTGGTGTTCAACCTGACCACCACGGACGTCACCGCGCAGACCGAGCTGACCGCCGGGGCGTACGGGCCGAGCGTGCTGCACGCCGCCCCGTGGCGGCCGACGACCACGCAGGTGCAGGCGGGGCTGCGGAGCGCCGCCGTCGACATCGCGAACGTGGCCACCTCGGGGTCCACGCACCTGCTGGGCGACGTCACCGGCTACTTCACCCGCACCTGCACGGGCACCGCCGGCTGCGCGTACGCGTGGGTCGGGAGCAGCGAGCCGAAGCCGATCCACGACTTCCCCGGTGTCGTCGCGGTCGACGGCGGCCAGGAGACCGCCCTGCTGCTCAGGTCCGACGGCACGGTGTGGTCCTGGACCTCCGACCCGCCGACGGCCTGGGGGAAGCGACCGGTGCGGGTGCCCGGCCTGACCGGCATCACGAAGACCGAGTCCAGCAACGGCAACGGCCTGGCGCTCGCCTCCGACGGCACCGTGTGGTCGTGGGGCTACACCCGGCACGGGCAGATCGGCGACGGCGTCGACCACGTCGAGGAGGTCGTCACCACGCCCGTGCGGGTGGCGGGCCTGACCGACGTCGTGGACCTCGGCAGCGGCTTCGAGAACGGCTACGCGGTGAAGTCCGACGGCACGCTGTGGGCGTGGGGCTCGAACCACGAGGGCCTGCTCGGCAACGGCGTGGCGTGCGACCGGGACGTGCCGGCGACCTGCTCGTCGAACGTGCCGGTCCGGGTGGCCGGCCTCACCGACGTGGTCGAGGTGTCCGACGAGGGCTTCGCGCTCAAGGCCGACGGCACCGCGTGGACGTGGGGCACCAACTACGCCGGCGTGCTCGGCACCGGCGAGCCGGACGACGAGGCGGTCAGCACGGTGCCCGTGCGGGTCTCCGGGCTGACCGACGTGGTGCGGATCGCCGGCCACAGCATGAACCGCTACGCGGTGAGGTCCGACGGGACGCTGTGGGCGTGGGGCGCCAACTCCAGCGGCCAGATGGGCAACGGCGTGGTCGAGCCCGGTGTCGGCTACCGCGTCCCGCACGCCGTCCCCGGCCTGACCGGGGTCGCGGAGGTCAGCATCAGCAGCACGTACATCGTCCTCGCGCTCACCTCCGACGGCACGGTGTGGGCGTGGGGCAACGACATCGGCGGCCAGCTCGGCGTCCCCGACGGCAACCCGGCCGCGCCGGGGCGCGTGCCGCAGGTGAGCGGGATCGGCGCCACCGCGGTGGCGGCGTGCCTGAAGGGCGGGCTCGTCCTGGTGGCCGAACCCCGGTAGCGGTGTTCGACGACGGCTCCCCGGTGCCCGCCGGGGAGCCGTCGTCGTCCCGGGGTCAGGTCCCCTCCAGGACACCGCCCTCGAACACGTCGACCTGCGGCAGGTCGTGGCCCAGGCGGTCGCGCTTCGCCGTCAGGTAGGCGATGTTGTGGCGGTTCGGCGGCACCAGCAGCGGCACGCGGTCGACGACGGCGATGCCGTGCGCCTCCAGCGCCGCGACCTTGTCCGGGTTGTTGGACATCAGGCGCACCGAGCGCACCCCGAGGTGCCGCAGGACGTGCGCGGCCGGCATGTAGTCGCGGACGTCGACCGGCAGGCCCAGGGTGGTCGCCGAGTCCAGGGTGTCCAGGCCCTGGTCCTGGAGCACGTGCGTGCGGACCTTCGCCACCAGGCCGATGCCGCGCCCCTCGTGGCCGCGCAGGTACACCAGGACACCGCCCTCGGCCGCGATGCGGTCCAGGGCGGCGTCGAGCTGGTCGCCGCACTCGCAGCGCATCGCGCGGAAGATGTCACCGGTCATGCACTCGGAGTGCACGCGCACCAGGACGTCGTGCGACCGGGCCCGCCCGTGCACCAGCGCCATGTGCTCGTGACCGCTGTGCCGGAAGGCGACCGCGCGGAACACGCCCCGGCGCGTGACCAGTTCGGACTCCGCCACCTCGTCGTCGTTGAAGGCTTGCTCGTGCATCCGGCTCCCTCGTTCCCCCGACGCGACCCGAACCCGTCACTAGGCTCGGGCGGTACTGCACCGCACCCCCTCACCGGCGGAGGTCACCCTGTTCAGCATCACCGTCCGCGACCACGTGATGGTCGCCCACAGCTTCCGCGGCGAGGTGTTCGGTCCGGCGCAGCGCCTGCACGGGGCAACGTTCGTGGTGGACGCGAGGTTCAAGCGGACCGATCTCGATCCGGACAACATCGTCGTCGACATCGGACTCGCCACCGAGGAGCTGCGCTCCGTCCTCGGTGAACTCAACTACCGCAACCTCGACGAAGTTCCCGAGTTCCTCGGGGTCAACACGTCCACCGAGTTCCTGGCCAGGCACATCGCGGACAAGCTCGTGGAGAGCGTGCACGCGGGCCGGCTCGGCGAGGGCGCGAAGGGGCTGTCCGGCGTCGAGGTGACGCTGCACGAGTCGCACGTGGCGTGGGCGAGCTACGAACGCGCCCTGTGACGGTCCCGTTCCTGGTGCCGGCGGGCCTCGACGACCCGGCGCGGCCGAGCGGCGGCAACGCCTACGACCGCCGGGTCGCCGACCTGCTCGGGCTGCGCGTGGTCGAGGTCGGCGGCGACTGGCCCCGGCCCGCGCGGACCGACGACCTGGGACGCGCGCTGCGCGCCGTCCCGGACGGGCACGTCGTGCTGCTGGACGGGCTGGTGGCGTGCGGCGTGCCCGAGGTGGTCGCGCCGCACGCCGCGCGCCTGCGGGCGGTGGTGCTGGTGCACCTGCCGCTGGCCGACGAGACCGGGCTGTCCCCGGCCGCCGCGGCGGACCTCGACGCGCGGGAGCGGGCGGTGCTGCGGTCCGCCGCCGCGGTGGTCGCGACCAGCCCCGGGGCGGCCCGCCGCGTCGCCGCGCACCACGGGCTGCGGCACGTGCGGTCCGTGCCGCCGGGGGTGGACCCGGCGCCGCTCGCGCGCGGCACGGACGGCGCCTCGCGGCTGCTGTGCGTGGCGTCGCTGACCCCGCGCAAGGGCCACGACGTGCTGCTCGACGCCCTCGCGGCCAACGCCGGCGCGCCGTGGACCTGCGCGTTCGCCGGCGCGGGGGCCGTGGCGCACGAACTGGGCGACCGGGTGGAGCTGCTCGGGCCGCTGACCGGCGCCGCGCTGGCCGCGCAGTACGACCGGGCCGACCTGTTCGTGCTCGCCTCGCGCGCCGAGACCTACGGGATGGTGGTGACCGAGGCGCTGGCGCGCGGGGTGCCGGTCATCGCGAGCGCCGTGCCGGACGCGCTGGGCGACGGCGGCGTGCTGCTGCCCGCCGGGGACGCGGGGGCGTTCGCGGGGGCGTTGCGGCGATGGTTCGCGGACGCCGGGTGGCGCGACGAGCTGCGGGGGCGGGCGCGCCGGCGACGTGCCGCGCTGTCCACTTGGGACGAAACGGCGGACGCG
This sequence comes from Saccharothrix sabaoui, assembly GCF_051756985.1. Classification (NCBI taxonomy): domain Bacteria; kingdom Bacillati; phylum Actinomycetota; class Actinomycetes; order Pseudonocardiales; family Pseudonocardiaceae; genus Saccharothrix; species Saccharothrix sabaoui. The sequence continues at coordinate 8,553 of NZ_JBPKJK010000167.1, read as the reverse complement.
CTGGCGGGGGTGCTGGCTAGTCTGCGGCCATGAGCACCCCTGGCTTCGCACCGGAATGGCTGGCACTGCGCGAGGGGGCCGACGCCGACGCGCGGTCGACGGCCCTGGCGGACCGGCTGACCAAGATCGATCTGAACCGGGACCCCCTCGTGGTGCGTGATCTCGGGTGTGGAACCGGATCGCAAGGACGGTGGCTCGGACCGCGGCTGGGCGGCGCGCAGCACTGGGTGCTGCACGACCGCGACCCCCGCCTGCTCGACCTGGCGAGGTCGGGCGTGACGGGGCCGGGTGTGACCGCCGAGGTGCGGCAGGGCGACCTGACCGCGCTCACCGCCGACGACCTGGCGGGCACGTCGCTCGTCACCGCGTCGGCGCTGCTCGACCTGCTGACCGCCGACCAGGTGCGCGGCCTCGCGGAGGCGTGCGCGGGTGCCGGCTGCCCGGCGCTGTTCACGCTGTCCGTGGTGGGCCGGGTCGAGTTCGCGGCGGCCGAGGCGCTGGACGCCGCGTTCGGGGCCGCGTTCGACGACCACCAGCGGCGCGGCGGGCTGCTCGGCCCGGACGCCGCCGGGGCCGCCGCGGCGGCGTTCGAGGACCTGGGCGCGACCGTGGCGACGAGCCCGAGCCCGTGGCGGCTGGGGCCGGAGCGCGCGGCGCTGGCCCGGGAGTGGCTGCGCGGCTGGGTCGGCGCGGCCGTCGAGCAGGAGCCCGCGCTGGCCGACGAGGCCCCCGACTACCTGCGGCGGAAGGCCGCGGACCCGCGCGTGGTCGTGCACCACACCGACCTGCTGGCGGTGCCGTCGTGACGCGCGCGTGGCCGTGGCTGCGGCTCGCCCTCGCGGTCGGCGTGCTGGCGGCGCTGGGGTGGCGGCTGGGCACGGGCGCGTTCCTCGACGGGCTGCGTGCCGTGACCGGCTGGTCGGTCGCGGCGGCGTTGGCCATCGGGCTGGCGACGACGGTGCTCAGCGCGTGGCGGTGGTGCGTGGTCGCCCGCCGGCTCGGCCTGCCGCTGACCCTGCGCGCCGCCGTGCCCGACTACTACCGGGGCCTGCTGCTCAACGCGGTGCTGCCCGCCGGGGTGCTCGGCGACGTGCACCGGGCCGTCGACCACGGCCGCCAGGCCGGTGACGTCGGGCGCGGGGTGCGGGCGGTGCTGTTCGAGCGGTGCGCGGGCCAGGCGGTGCTCGTCGCCGTCGGGGGCGCGGTGCTGCTGACCGGCACGGCCGGCGTGGACCTGGTGCCCGCCGCGACCGCCCTGGTCGCGGTGGCGGCCCTGGTCGCGGTGGTCGCGGCCCGCTCGGCGCGGGTGCGGCGGGCGCTGGCCACGACGTGGGCCGACGCGCGGGTGGGCCTGCTGGCCCCCGACGTGCTGCCGAAGGTCGCGCTGGCCTCGGCGGGCGTCCTGGTCGGGCACGTGGCGCTGTTCGCGGTCGCCGCCCGCGCGGCCGGGGTGGACGCCCCGGTCGGCCGGGTCGCGGCGCTGGGGGTGCTCGCGCTGCTGGTGATGGCGGTGCCGGTCAACGTCGGCGGGTTCGGGCCGCGCGAGGCGTTCCTCGCGGTCGCGTTCGGCGCGGCCGGGCTGGGCGCCGCGCAGGGCCTGGCCACCGGCGTGGTCTACGGCGTGCTGGCGCTGGTGGCCGGCCTGCCCGGCGTCGTGCCGCTGCTGCGCGTCCGGTCGGGACAGGCCGGGGCCGGGCAGGTCGGGCCTGGGCGGGGCCGGTCAGAACAGGGCCAGGTAGCTCCCGAACGCCTCGACGAGCGCCGCGACGACCAGCTCGCCCTTGCGGGCCGACGCCAGTGACGGCCTGCCCACGACCCCCGACGCCGTGTACGCGGCCATGCCGAGCGTCAGCAGGTGCCGGCGGTCGTCGGCGAGGTGGTCGGCCCCCTCGAAGCCGGGTCGGACCAGCTCCGGGTGGGCGTGCAGCAGGATCGACGTCTCCAGCTCGCCCGCGTGCATGTCGGCGTGGTGGGACGTCTCCACGCCCGCCGCGGCCCGCGCCGCCGCCCAGTCCGCGCCGCTCGGGAACAGCGCCGTGCCCTCCGACTCCTGCACGACGTTCGACAGCACGTAGTTGCCGCCGTGCGCGTTGACCAGCACCAGGTTCGGCACGCCCGACCGGCGCAGCGACTCGGCGACGTCGAGCACGACCGCGTGCAGCGTGCGGGCGGAGACGCTCACCGTGCCGGGCCACGCCGCGTGCTCGTGCGAGCAGGAGATCGTGACGGGCGGCAGCAGCCGCACGGGGTGCGCGTCGGCGACCGCGCGGGCGACGGCGCACGCGATGAGGGTGTCCGTGGCCAGCGGCAGGTGCGGGCCGTGCTGCTCGTGGCTGCCGACGGGCAGCAGCGCGACGGTCGCCCCGCGGTCCCGCACGTCGGTCGTGGTGTCAGTCGGGAACATGCGCCGAACCGTAGCCAACGCCGGTGGTCACCGCCGGTGGTCCACGCGGTGGCACAGGGCGGGCAGCTCCCCGCTCGCCAGGCGCGGCAGCACGTCCGGCAGCTCGTCGAACCGGCTCTCACCGGTGATCAGCGCGTCGAACACGGGGTCGGCGAGCAGCTCCAGCGCCAGCGCCATCCGCTCCGCGTACGTGCGGTCCGGGCGCGCCACCGCGCCCACCTGGCTGGCCCGCAACCGCAGCCGCCGCGAGTGGAACGCCTCGCCCAGCGGCACGGACACCGGCCGGTCGCCGTACCAGCTCAGCTCCACCACCCCGCCCTCCGCCGCGAGCAGCCGCAGCGACGTGGCCAGCCCCGCCCCGCTCGCCGACGCGTGCAGCACCAGGTCGAGGTCGCCCCGGGCGTCGTCGGGCAGCGCGAACGGCACGCCCAGCGCGTCCGCCACCGCCGCCCGCGCCGGGTCGGCGTCCACCAGCTCCAGCCGCACGCCCGGCACGCGCCGCAGCAGCGCCGCCACCGCGCAGCCGACCATCCCGCCGCCCACCACCGCCACCCGGTCACCGACCCGGGGCCGGGCGTCCCACAGCGCGTTGACCGCCGTCTCCACGGTCCCCGCCAGCACGGCGCGACCGGCGGGCACGTCGTCCGGCACGGGCGTCACCGCCCCGACGGGCACCACGTAGCGGGTCTGGTGCGGGTAGAGGCAGAACACCGTGCGGCCTTCGAGCGGCCCCTCCTCCACCACCCCCACGTTGAGGTAGCCGTACTTGACCGGCCACGGGAAGTCGCCGTCCTGGAACGGCGCGCGCATCACCGCGTGCTGGCTCTCCGGCACGCCGCCGCGCAGCACCAGCGACTCCGTGCCCCGGCTGATCCCGGAGAACAGCGTCCGCACCACCACGTCACCCGGTCCCGGCTCGGGCAGCTCGACGGGCCGGATCTCGCTTTTTCCCGATCCGGTGAACCACAGGGCCCTCCCGACTCGTGTCATCCAGCAACCTCCGGAAAACGGGGCCCACAGCGACGAGGGGCACGATGACCACACTTCAGCACAGCGCGGTCCCGGCCGTGCGGGAACCCGCGCTCTGGGCGGGTGCCCAGTTGCTCCTGCTCGGCGCGCTGGAGGCCGGCGTCGGGCTCGGCCCGCTGGGCTGGCTGGCGGGCATCGCCTACGCCACCGCCGGGCAGGCCCTGTTCAGCAGCGCGCTCCGGCGTTCCCCGAGGGGCGTGCCGGGACCGGCCGACCGGGTCACGCTCGCCCGCGGCCTGCTGGTGGGCGGCGTGGCCGCGCTCGTGGCGGACGGCTCCGACCGCACCGCGCTGCTCGTCGTGCTGGCCGCCGTGGCGCTGTCGCTCGACTTCGTCGACGGCCGGGTCGCCCGGCGCACCGGCACGGAGTCCGAGCTGGGCGCGCGGTTCGACATGGAGGTCGACGCGTTCCTCATCCTGGTGCTGAGCGCGCACGTCGCGTTCTCCCTCGGGCCGTGGGTGCTCGCGATCGGCGTGCTGCGGTACGCGTTCGTCGCCGCCTCGTGGGGCCTGGCCTGGCTGCGCGGCCCGCTGCCCGCGAGCTACGCGCGCAAGGTCGTGGCCGCCGTGCAGGGGATCGTGCTCGTGGTCGCCGCGTCCGGCCTGGCGCCCCTCACCGGTGTCCTCGTGGGACTCGCCCTCGGCGCGCTCGTCTGGTCGTTCGGGCGTGACATCGCGTGGCTGCGGCGCGAGGCCGGGGCAGTGGGAGGGGTGGCGCGTGTCTGAGGGGCGCACGACCGCGCGGGTCGCGGGCAACGCGGTGCTGTGGGCGGTCCAGGTGCTGCTGGCCGCGTACTTCATCCACAGCGGGGTGTCGCTGTTCGGCGACGACTTCGTCGGCAAGTTCGAGAGGATCGGGTTCGGCCAGTGGCTGCGGTACGTGACCGGGACCCTGGAGATCGCCGGGGCGCTGGGCCTGCTCGTGCCGGGGCTGTGCGGCTCGGCGGCGCTCGGGCTGGTGGGCGTGATGGCCGGCGCGGTGTGCACGGAGCTGTTCGTCCTGGGCGACACCGGCGGCGCCGTGCTGCCCGCGGAGCTGCTGGCGGTGGCCGCGGTGGTCGCGTTCTTCCGGCGCGACACCGTGCGGGACCTGCTTCAGCGCTTCGGGAAGTAGCGCAGCACGGCGACGTCACCGAGCTTGGCGACCTCTTCGAGGTGGAAGCGGTGGGCGGGCCCACCGGGGAACTCGGCCGGCCGGAGGAAGCGCGGCGCGCCGTGCTGCCCGATGATCATGGGCGCGACCGCCATGCGGATCTCGTCGGCCAGCCCCGCCGCCAGGAACGCGGTGTGCACCGCGCTGCCGCCCTCCACCATGAGCCTGCCCACGCCGCGCCCGCCCAGGTCGTCGAGCAGCGCGCCGAAGTCCAGGTCCGGGCCGAGGGCGACGACGTCGGCGAGGTCGGCCAGCCCGGCGGCCCCCCGGTGACCGGAGTCCGTGGTGTAGACGACCTTGTCGCCGCCGCAGTGCCAGAACGCGCGCTCGCGGTCGAGGTCGCCGCTGCCGGTCACCACCACCTTGAGCGGGAACTCCGGCAGCCCGGACGCGACCCGTTCCGCCCGCCGCCCCGGGTCGTTGACCAGCAGGCGGGGGTTGTCGCGGCGCACGGTGGCCGCGCCGACGAGGATCGCGTCGGACTCCGCGCGCACCCGGTCGACGTGGTCGAAGTCCTCCGCGTTGGACAGCGGGAACCGCTCGGTCCCCCGGTCGTCGATGTGGCCGTCCACGCTGACCGCGACGCTGAGCAGGACGTACGGGCGAGTCACGCACCCAACCTACCCACGCGCGCCGGTCGCCGAACCCCCCGAGGAGGACCGCGTGGCGGTCGACGAGACCCATTCCCCGACCTTGACCGCGCCCGAGGCCGAAGCCGTGCCCGAGCTTGAAGCCGTGCCCGTGCCCGTGCCCGAAGCCGTGCCCGGTCCTGAAGTCGAGCCCGTGCCCGAGGCCGTGCCCGGTCCTGGAGCCGAGCCCGCGCGCCGGCGCGGCGGGCGGGTGGCGGGTGCCGCGCTGACCGGGCTCGCCGCGCTGTTCGTGCTGCTCGCCCTGCTCGCGCCGGCCGACCTCGACCGGTTCGGCGTCGCCGCGTTCCTGCGCATCCCGGTGGAGGGCCTGCTGGGCGTGCTCCTCGTCCTCGTGCTGCCGCCGCGCGCCCGCCGCCCGGTGGCGCTGGCCGGCGGCGCGCTGCTGGGCCTGCTGCTCGTGGTCAAGGTCGCCGACATCGGGACCGACCTGGTGCTGTACCGGCCGTTCGACCTCGTCCTGGACTGGCCGCTGCTCACCCCCGCCGTCGACTACGTGGACGTCACCGCCGGCCGGGGCGCGGCGGTCGCGGCCGTGGTGGGCGCGGTGCTGCTGGTCGGCGCGGTGGTGGTCCTGATGGCGCGCGCGGTGCTGCGGTTGAGCCGCCGCGCCGAGGCGCGCCGGCCGGTCGTCACGCGGGCGCTGGTCGCGGTGACCGCGGCCTGGGTCACCTGCGCCGCACCCGGTGCGGAGTTCGCGCCCGGCCTGCCGGTGGCCTCGCACGACGCGGTGTCGTTCGTGGGCCGGCACGCGCACGCGGTGCGCGTCGGGTTGCGCGACCGGGAGGCGTTCGCGGCCGAGGCGTCGACCGACGCGTTCCGCGACGTGCCCGCCGACGAGCTGCTGACCTCGTTGCGCGGCAAGGACGTCGTGGTCGCGTTCGTGGAGAGCTACGGGCGCTCGGCGGTGGAGCACCCGGCGCTGGCCCCGGTCGTCGGGGCCGCCCTGGACGACGGCGCGCGCCGCCTCGCCGCCGCCGGCTACGCCTCGCGCAGCGCCTACCTGACGTCGCCCACGGCGGGTGGCGGCAGCTGGCTCGCCCAGGCGACCCTGCTGTCCGGGCTGCGGATCGACAACCAGCAGCGCTACCGCACCCTCGTGGCCAGTGACCGGCTCACCCTCAACGGCGCGTTCCGCCGCGCGGGCTGGCGGTCGGTGGGCGTCGTCCCGGGCATCACCCGCGCCTGGCCGGAGGGCGACTTCTTCCGCCACGACCGGGTCTACGCCGCCGCCGACCTCGGCTACCGCGGTCCCCGGTTCGGCTACGCGACCATGCCCGACCAGTACGCGCTGTCCGCGTTCCAGGAGCGCGAGCGGCGGCCCGGCCACGCGCCGGTGGTGGGCGTCGTGCCGCTGCTGTCCAGCCACGCGCCGTGGACGCCGGTGCCGACCCGCCTCCCGTGGGACGAGGTGGGCGACGGCGCGGTGTTCGGCGGCGCGGCGGGGGAGGAGGCGCCGGACTCGATCTTCGGCCGCGACCCGGACGCGGTGCGCGCCGACTACGCGCGGTCCGTGGCGTACTCGGTCGACGTGCTCGTGTCCTACCTGGAGACCTACGGCGGCGACGACACCGTGCTCGTCTTCCTCGGCGACCACCAGCCGGCGCAGGTCGTCACCGGGGACGGCGCGTCGAAGGACGTGCCGGTCACCGTCGTCACCCGGGACGCGGCGCTCATGGCGCGCACCGACGCGTGGGGCTGGACGGACGGCCTCGAACCCGCCCCGGACGCCCCGGTGCGCCCCATGGAGGCGTTCCGCGACCAGTTCCTCACCGCGTTCCGCTGACCGCCCGCACCGGATGCGCTACTTTCGGCACGAATGGGTTTCGACTGCTGGGGGTGGTGATTTGCTCACGCTTCGACGTGCCCTGACCACGGGGATCGCGGTGTCGGTCCTGGTGGGGGGCATGACAACGGTGTCGTCGGCCGAGCCGAGCGGCCCGGTCGAGTCGGCCGGGCCAGCCGGTGGGGCCGTCGGCGACCGGCTCGCCGCGCGGCTGCGCGACGCGGTCGTGGCCCGGGACTTCAAGGACGTGCTCGACCTGACCCCGCCGGAGCTGGTGGCGGCGTCCCGCGCCGGCGCGCCGGAGAAGTACGACTCGGTGCCCGCGGGCGAGCGGGTGGCGCGGCTGGGCGCGGCGGAGGCCAGGCCGCTGCACCAGACGCCGAACCTGGACCTCGCCGTCATCGAGCTGGACGCGCTGGGCCGGCCCGCCGCCGTGGCCAACGTGCTGCTCAGCCCGCAGTACCCGAACGGCATCGTCGTCCCGGTGGACGGGCGCGAGCTGTCCACCGGGTCCGTGCGCTACCGCTGGTGGGACGACACCGAGTGGGACGTCAACGGTGGCCGCGGCACGCGCGACGTGCTGCCCGGGCGGGAGGAGGCGCCGATCGACTTCTCCTCGCCGTACCCGGCGTCGGTGCTCAAGCTCATGGTCGGCTTCGGCGTGCTGCGGCTGGCCGACGAGGGTCGCGTGGACCTGGGCGCGACCTACGACTACCGGCCGGTGACGCAGAGCCCCGCGTGCGGCGGCGACAGCAGCAAGCCGGTCCGGCAGCTCTTCGACGAGATGATCACCAAGTCGCAGAACGAGTCGACCTGCGCGCTGATCAAGATGATCCACGACCTGGGCGCGTGGGACCACGTCAACGCGACGTTCGCCGACCTGGGGATGCCGACGCTGATGGTCACCGGCACCAACCCGGACCACGGCGGCCGGTGGATCGGTTCGAACATGAGCGGCATCGACACCGCGAAGCTGCTGCTGCTGGTCAACGGCGGCCACGGCACGCTGTGGACGACGCCGGCCGGCAAGCGGATCACCCGCGACGAGCTGAGCGGCGCGTCCCGCGACCTCTTCCGCAGGACCTTGAACGACCAGGGGCACAACGAGATGCTGTCCACCACCAACTGGTGCGGCCGCGACTACCCGGTGCAGGGCATCCCGCAGGTCACGCCGCCGCGCTGGGTGCGGCCGGACGGCACGGTGAAGGTCGGCGACGCCGTCTACGACCGCGACGTGCGCCCGTGCGACGCGCGGGCCGAGGTGTCGTTCGGCCACAAGACCGGCTGGGTGGACACCACGGGCAGCGACGCGGGCATCGTGAAGTCGTTGCCGGGCAAGGAGAAGCGCAACTACGTCGTGGTGGCGTTCTGCAACCTGGGCACCGACTACGTCGACGCCGACCGCCCCGCCGACCCGCCCGGCGTCTTCCCGGTGCTCTACACCGAGAAGTACGCCGAGCTGGGCGCGGCCGTCGACCGGATCATGACCGACCTGAGGTGACCGCGCCCCGGTGATCCCGGACCCGGTCGCGGCG
>NZ_JBPKJK010000166.1:0-19339 GCF_051756985.1 Saccharothrix sabaoui | reverse complement strand
TGGAGCGGGTCAGAAGTTCTTCTTGGCCACGACCCACGGGTACCGGGACGCGAGGCCGGACGGGTCGAGGACGTAGCTCCGGGCGGTCTGGTTGCCGTTGAGGACCATGTCGAGGAACTGGACGACCGTGGTCATGCCCTCGGTCACCTGGGCGCCGGTGATGAAGCCGCCGTGCCCGGCCTGCGGGTGCTCGGCCAGCACGGCGGGCACGGTGACCAGGCCGTAGTTGGCCCGCGTGTTGTCGTAGGCGATGTCGGACGGGCCCCCGTCCATGAACAGCACCGGCGCGTGCAGCTTGCCCAGCTCGGCGCGCGAGTAGCCGAAGGAGCCGTCGGCGAAGAGGCCGCTGTCCAGCGACACGGTCGCGTCGACCCGGGCGTCCTGGGCGGCGATGAGGGCCTCGATGCCGCCGCACGAGTGGCCCGCGGTGGCGACCCTGGTCAGGTCGAGCTGCTGCCGCAGCGCCGCCCCGGAGCGGTTCTGCTCGCGCTCGGCCCAGCCGATCGCGTCGGTCAGCAGGGACGGGATCGGCGACCCGCTGGGCACCCCGTTGGGGGAGCCGTTGGCCGACCCGGTGTCGACCACGACGAAGCCCTTGGAGGCGATGAACGTCAGGATGCGGGTGACCTCGCTGTTGTCGGTGTGCGCGCACGCGCCGTTGCCGAAGGCCACGACGGGCAGCGCGCGGCCGACGGCCTGCGGGTTCGAGGGGCGGAACACCGTGTAGCGGTTGTCGCCGTAGGCGCCCTCCCGGGTGACCGCGAAGTTGTTCTCCACGGCGGGGCGGTTCGGCGGCGTCGTGGTGGTCGTGGTGGTGGTGGTCGTCGTGGTCGTCGTGGTCGTGCTCGTGGTCGTGGTGCTCGTCGGGGTGGTGGAGCCGGTGCACGCCACGCCGTTGAGCGTGAACACCGCCGGGGGCGTCGGGCGGGCCCCGGAGGTGCCGTTGAAGCCGAACGACACCGCGGCACCGGTGGCGACGGAGCCGTTCCAGGCGGCGTTGGTCGCCGTCACCCGGGCGCCGGACTGGGTGTGGGTCCCGTTCCACGACTGGGTGATGCGCTCGTCGCCGGCGAACGACCAGGAGAGCTGCCACCCGTTCACCGGGTCGCCCAGGTTCGTCACGACCACGTTCGCGCCGAACCCGCCCGGCCACTCCGAGGAGACGGCGTAGTCGGCCCGGCAGCCGGCGGCGGCGGACGCGGACTGCGCCCCGACCAGTGCCACCGCCGTGGTGGTCAGCGCCAGCGCGACGCCGACCGCCGCCGTTCGCCGGGCGAGTGGATCGATTCCGTGCACGGTGATCACGTCTCCTTCGGAGGTGGGCCGGTCCGGGGTGGGGCCGGGTCCGCCGACCGGGCACGCGGTGGCCACCCGAGTCCGAACCATGGCTGTTAGCGCTAACAAACCAGGGATTCGCGCTCTTTTGCGCAAGCGGGTGCGATGAGGCGTCGGCATCGCCGTCGGAGGGACGTCCGCCGCGTCCATAAGACTGTGGAGGATTGCGCACAGCGGGTCAAGAGATGACGAAAATGTTTCGCCGAGGTAAGTCTCGTGCGAATAGCTAAAGTTAACGCAAACATCTTTAGCTGGGCGTCGGCGTTGACCGCCCGGCGGAGCCGCGGTTACCTTTCGCGCGGTGGGGCCGGAGAAGACCTGGTGCCGGGCGGGTCGGGCCCGATCCCGGCGGAATTGCGCGGACCGCACCGCCGGGGCCTGCGCCGCGCCGTGTTCCACCTTTGTTTCGGTGAATGGCGTCCGGTCGCCGCCTTCGGCGACGCCGCTGGTGGGCGCGTGATCCCCGCGGATTCCCGAGACCCGTCCTTGACGGCCGGTGTGACGCGCCTTACGGTCGTGAGCGCTAACAATCGGAGTTGGAAGCGAAACTTTCGGCCGCTGAGGTGGGTGCCGCTCGACGCGGTGCCCGCCGGAACTCCCGGCCACCCAGGAACCCGCGCGGCCACGTGCCGCTTGGCCGCACACGTTGGAGAAGCGTCGTGACCTTCCGCCCGCCCCTGCTGCTCGCCGCCGCCGCGGCCCTCGCCCTGATCACCGCCTGCACGCCGGGCGGCGGAGGGGGCGGGGGCGGGGACGGCAAGTCCTTCGACTTCTGGTCGTTCTCCGCCATCAACCAGAAGGCGTCCGTGGACGCCTACCGGGAGAAGCACCCGGACATCGAGATCAAGCTGACCGAGGTGGGCACCTCGACCGAGACCGCCCAGGCGCTGACGACGGCGCTGGCCGGCGGCAAGGTGCCGGACCTGGTGCTCATCCAGGGCGACAACCTGCCGCAGTTCGTGCAGCAGCCGCAGAACTTCGTCGACCTGCGCACCCTCGGCGCCGATGACCTGAAGGGCGACTACCTGGACTGGGTGATGACGCAGAGCGTCGCCAAGGACGGCGAGGTGCTCGGCATCCCCACCGACGTCGGCGGCATGGCCGTGGCCTACCGCACCGACCTGTTCGCCGCCGCCGGGCTGCCCACCGACCGGGAGGCGGTGAGCGCCCTGTGGCCGACGTGGGACGCGTTCATCGAGACCGGGAAGCGCTACAAGCAGGCCACCGGCAAGGCGTTCACCGACAACGCGGCCACCAGCGTGTTCTACCAGGCCGTCAACCAGGTCTCGGAGAAGTACTACAGCGAGGACCGCAAGCCGGTCTACGACAGCAACCCGCAGGTGAGGACGGCGTTCGACCTCGGCATCAAGGCGGCCACCGCCGGGATCACCGCCGGGCAGTCGTCGTTCGAGAGCGCGTGGAGCGCCGGCATGGCGCAGGGCGCCTACGCGGCCGTGTCCGCGCCGTCGTGGATGCTCAACTCGATCCGCAGCACCGCGCCCGACACCGCCGGCAAGTGGGACATCGCCCGCATCCCGGGCGGCTCGGGCAACTGGGGCGGCAGCTACCTCGCCATCCCCAAGCGCGCGCAGAACCCCCAGGCCGCCTGGGAGTACATCAAGGAGATGCAGTCCCCGCAGGGGCAGCTGGAGCACTTCGGCCGGTCCGGCGCCCTGCCGTCCACGCCCTCGGTCTACCAGGACGCCAAGGTCGCCGAGGCGACCGACCCGTTCTTCTCCGGCGCGCCGACCGGCAAGATCTACACCGACGCGCTGCTGGAGCTCAAGCCGTTCTACATCGGTCCCGACAGCGCGACCATCGGCCAGGAGTTCCTCAACTCGATCACCAACGTCGAGCAGAGCGGCGGCGACCCGGCCACCGCGTGGGACGACGCGGTGCGCAACATCAAGACCGCCATCGGCGGGTGAGCGCGGTGGCCATCGTGCTCACCCCGACACCACCGGTCGCGCCGCCGCCCCTCGCCCCCCGGACCGCCCGGGGGCTGGGGGAGCGCCTGTCGGCGTACGGCTACATCGCGCCGTTCTTCGTGCTCTTCGCGGTGTTCGGCCTGTTCCCGTTCGCCTTCACGTTCTACGTCGCGCTGTTCGACTGGAACCCCATCGGCGACCAGGTGTTCATCGGCGCGGACAACTTCACCCGCATGTTCGCCGACCCGCGGTTCTGGAACGCCGCGGGCAACACGGTGAGCATCTGGTTCCTGTCCACCGTGCCGCAGCTCGTGCTGGCCCTCGTGCTGGCGCACGTGCTCAACCACGCCCGGCTGCGGTTCGCGCTGTTCTTCCGGATGTCGATGCTGGTCCCGTACGTCACCTCGGTGGCGGCCACCGCGATCGTGTTCGCGCAGCTCTTCGACCGCGACTACGGTCTGCTCAACTGGCTGCTGGGGCTGGTCGGCGTGTCGCCGGTCGACTTCGTCCAGTCCACCTGGGGCAGCCACCTCCTCATCGCCACGATGGTGACGTGGCGGTGGTTCGGCTACACCACCCTGCTCTACCTCGCCTCGCTTCAGTCGGTGCCCCGCTCGGTGTTCGAGGCCGCGGCCATCGACGGCGCGGGCCCGTGGCAGCGGTTCCGCCACATCACCGTGCCGTCGCTGCGACCGGTGATCATCTTCACCGTGGTCACCTCGACCATCGGCGGCCTCCAGGTCTTCACCGAGCCGCTGCTGATCGCCTCGGGCGCACCGCTGACGTGCGGGGCGGTGCGGCAGTGCCAGACGTTGACGCTGTTCCTCTACGAGCAGGGCTTCGGGCAGTTCGAGTTCGGCTACGGCTCGGCGATCGGCGTCGCGCTGTTCGCCATGGTCGTGGTGATCGCCGCGGTCAACTACCTGCTGTCCACCCGGATCAAGGCGGACCGATGACGACCACCGCGCCGCGCCGGCGGCACCCGGGCCGGGTCCGGTGGTGGACCTACCTGCTGCTGGCGGTGGCCACCGTCGCGTGCCTGTTCCCGCTGTACTGGATGTTCATCGTCGCCACCACGGACACCGCGACGGCCACGCGGATGCCGCCCGAGGTCGTGCCCGGTGACAACTTCCTGCACCTCCTGGGGCTGGTCCTGGAGACGGTGCCGTTCGTGCAGGCGCTGCTCAACAGCCTGGCCGTGGCCACCGCCATCGGGGTGGGCCAGGCGGTGCTGTGCGCGCTGGCCGGGTTCGCCTTCGCCAAGCTGAGCTTCCCGGGCCGCAACACCCTGTTCCTGGTCGTCGTGCTCACCATGACCGTGCCCACCCAACTGTCCGTCATCCCGCAGTACATGATCATGTCGTGGCTGGGCTGGGTGGACACCCTCCAGGCCCTCGTGGTGCCCGGTCTGGCCAGCGCGTTCGGCATCTTCTGGATGCGCCAGCACATCACGGCGACGATCAGCGACGAACTGGTGCAGGCCGCCACGATCGACGGCGCGAACACGTGGCAGGTGTTCTGGCGCATCGCGTTCCCCATCGTGCGGCCGGCCGCGTTCGTGCTCGGCCTGTTCGGGTTCGTCACCGCGTGGAACGACTTCCTCTGGCCGTTCATCGTGCTCAAGTCACCCGAGCGCTACACCGCCCAGATCGCCATCAAGGCGCTCCAGAACAGCTACGACGTGGACCTCGGGCTCGCCATGTCCGGCTCGTTCCTGGCCACCGTCCCCCTCGTGGTCCTGTTCGTGGTCGTCGGCCGCCGCATGGTCGCCGGCATCCTCGACGGCGCCTTCAAGGGCTGAAACCCCCCCGCACGACAAGGGAAGACATGACGTCACCGAGAACCGAAGCGCCGTTCTACGACAACCCGGTGATCCCGGGGTTCCACCCGGACCCGAGCGTGTGCCGGGTCGGCGAGGACTACTACCTCGTGTGCTCCAGCTTCGAGTACTTCCCGGGCGTGCCGATCTTCCACAGCCGCGACTTGGTGCACTGGCGGCAGATCGGCAACGTCCTGGACCGGCCCTCCCAGCTCCCGCTGCCGCCCGACGCGGCGGCCTCCGACGGCATCTACGCGCCCACGATCCGGCACCACGACGGCCGGTTCTGGATGATCACCACGAACGTGTCGAGCGGCGGCAACTTCCTCGTCACCGCCGAGCGGCCCGAGGGCCCGTGGTCGGACCCGGTGTGGGTGGACCTGCCGGGCATCGACCCCGACCTGGTCTGGGACGAGGACGGCAACTGCTGGTGCGCCTTCGCCGGCGCGCACGGGGCGGAGTTCTTCGGCGTGCAGGTCGCCCGCGTCGACCCGGGGTCGGGGAAGGTGCTGGAGGGGCCGCTGCCCGCCTGGGAGGGCACCGGGTTGCAGTGGCCGGAGGCCCCGCACCTGTACCGCGTGGGGGAGTGGTGGTACCTGCTGATCGCGGAGGGCGGCACCGAGCGCGGCCACACCGTCGCCGTGGCGCGGGCGCGCTCGCTGCACGGCCCCTGGGAACCCGCGCCGCACAACCCGGTCCTGACCCACCGCGGCACCAACCGCCCGGTCCAGAGCACCGGCCACGCCGACCTCGTCACCACCCCGGACGGCGAGTGGTGGATGGTCCTGCTGGCCACCCGCCCGCGCGGCTACAGCCCGAACTTCCACGTGCTGGGCCGGGAAACCTTCCTCACCCCCGTGCGGTGGGAGGACGGCTGGCCGCGCGTGGGTCCCGTGGAGCTGCGGGAACGCGCGCCGGGCGCGCCGCGACCGCTGGAACCGGCCCCGCGACGCGACGACTTCGACGACCCCGAGCCCGACCCCCGGTGGATCTCGCCCCGGTCGCGCCCGGACGGCTCGTGGTCGCTGACCGAGCGGCCGGGGTGGCTGACCCTGCACGCCACCGGCCCCACGCTGGACCGGCCGGGCGCCACCTTCTTCGGCCGCCGCCAGCAGCACCAGGAGAGCCGGACCGCCGTCCTCCTCGACCCGGGCTCCGGGCGCGCGGGCCTGTCGGTGCGCCTGGACGAGGCGCACCACTACGACCTGGAGGTCGCCGACGGGCAGGTCGGCGTCGTCGCGCGCATCGGACCGCTGCGCCAGAGCACGGCCACGCGCCCGGTGCCGCCGGGACCGGTCACCCTCGTGATCACCACCCGCCTGGACCGGCAGTCGCCACCGGGCGACGGGGAGCCCGCGGGCCTGCACGTGGCCGCGCCCGACTACGTCGCCTTCCACGTCGGGGACGACCCGGAGCCGCTGGCCGAGCTGGACGGCAGGTACCTGTCCACCGAGGTCGCCACCGGCTTCACCGGCCGGGTGATCGGCGTGTACGCCGTCGAGGGCACCGCGTGGTTCGACTGGTTCGAGCACGGTCCGCACGACGATTCGACGCCGGCTTGAGGACCTGCTCAAGAGCCTGCGCAAGGCAAGAGTTGCGCACGAAGTTTCGAATATTTTCGATACTTCTGCATCGGTTTTGATGGTGTTTCCCCTGGTTGAGCGCGTAGTTCTGGGGCTGGATCAGGGACGGATGGGTTCAGGCATGTGAAATTGGGGCTTGATCGGCCGATCTGTTTCGGTTAATACTCGTAAAGGTTTCAGAGCCAACAGCGGGTGGTGACGAGAGTCCTCGGCCACCCCGCACCGAGCGGGCCGCCAGCCGCTCCGACCCGTCCCCCACCCGCCCCCGTGCGGGTACTTCCTCAGAAAGCGCGAACATGAAGCTGACAGCGAAGTCGGTCTCACGAGCCGCACTCGTGTCCACACTGGTGGCCGCGGCCGCGGGTGCCGCGGTCCTCGTGGCGGCGCCCGCCAGCGGCGCCGCCTCCACGCTCGCCGCGGCGGCGCAGCAGAGCGGCCGGTACTTCGGCACGGCCGTGGCGGCGAACAAGCTCTCGGACTCGACCTACGTGGGCATCCTGAACCGCGAGTTCGACATGGTCACGGCCGAGAACGAGATGAAGATGGACGCGACCGAGCCGAACCGGGGGCAGTTCAGCTACGGCAACGCCGACCGGATCGTCAACCAGGCGCGCGGCCAGGGCAAGCGGGTGCGCGGGCACGCCCTGGCGTGGCACTCGCAGCAGCCCGGCTGGATGCAGTCCATGGAGGGCTCCACGCTGCGCCAGGCGATGCTCAACCACGTCACCCAGGTCGCCACGTACTACCGCGGCAAGATCTACGCCTGGGACGTCGTCAACGAGGCGTTCGCGGACGGCAGCTCCGGCGGCCGGCGCGACTCCAACCTCCAGCGCACCGGCAACGACTGGATCGAGGCCGCGTTCCGCGCGGCGCGCGCCGCCGACCCGGGCGCGAAGCTCTGCTACAACGACTACAACACCGACAACTGGTCGCACGCCAAGACCCAGGGCGTGTACCGGATGGTGCAGGACTTCAAGTCGCGCGGCGTGCCCATCGACTGCGTCGGCTTCCAGGCCCACTTCAACAGCGGCAACCCGGTGCCGAGCAACTACCACACCACGTTGCAGAACTTCGCCGCGCTCGGCGTGGACGTGCAGATCACCGAGCTGGACATCGAGGGCTCCGGGTCGACGCAGGCCCAGCAGTACCAGGGCGTCGTGCAGGCGTGCCTCTCGGTCGCCCGCTGCACCGGCATCACCGTGTGGGGCATCCGCGACACCGACTCGTGGCGCGCCTCCGGCACCCCGCTGCTGTTCGACGGCAGCGGCAACAAGAAGGCCGCGTACACGTCGGTCCTCAACGTCCTGAACAGCGGCTCGGGCACCAGCACCCCGACGACCACCGACCCGACCACCACCACCCCGCAGAACCCCGGCGGCAGCTGCACCGCGACGTACTCCGAGGGGCAGAAGTGGAGTGACCGCTTCAACGGCCAGGTCACCGTCTCGGGCACGGACAACTGGGTCGTCACGGTGACCGTCAGCTCGCCGCAGCGGATCATCGCCACCTGGAACACCACCGCCACGTGGGAGAGCGCCAACGTGATGACCGCGCGCCCCAACGGCACCGGCAACACGTTCGGCTTCACCGTCCAGCACGGCGGCAACTGGAACTGGCCCGTCCTCTCCTGCCGGGTCGGCTGACCCCGGTCGACGGGGGAGGGCCCGGGTGCCACCGGGCCCTCCCCCCGGCGGGCGGCTGCGCGTTCGAGCAGAGGGGACGGCGGTGGGGAACAGGATTCCCGGGGTGCCCGCGATGGCGGACGTGGCCCGGCTCGCCAACGTCTCGCACCAGACGGTGTCGCGGGTGCTCAACGGGCACCCGCACGTCCGCCAGCAGACGCGCCTGCGGGTCCGGGCGGCGATCGCCGAACTGGGCTACCGGCCCAGCGAGGTGGCCCGCGCCCTGGTGACGGGCCGTTCGCAGCTCATCGGGGTGGTGGCGCAGAACTCCACCCTGTACGGACCCGCCTCGCTGCTCGCGGCCATCGAGCAGGCGGCGGCCGAGGCCGGGTTCGTGGTGACCGCCCTGCGGGTGGACGTGCTCGACCCCGGGTCGGTGTCCCGGGCGCTGGAGTGGCACTACGGCCGGCAGGTGGCCGGCATCGTCGTCATCGCGCCCACCGCCCCGGTGCACGACGCGGTCGACGCCGTCCGGTCCGCGACGCCCCTGGTGATGGTGGACGGCGACCCGGGGCGCGCGACGCCGACGGTCACCGTCGACCAGGTGGCCGGCGCCGCTGCGGCGACCCGGCACCTGATCGACGCCGGTCACCGCGCCGTGTGGCACGTGTCCGGCCCGGAGGACTGGTTCGACAGCGCGGGCCGCGTGCGCGGCTGGCGGTCGGCCCTGGAGGCGGCGGGGCTGGAAGCGCCACCGGTCGTGCCGGGCGACTGGAGCGCCGCGTCCGGCTACCGCGCGGGCCGGGAACTGGCCCGCGTGCCCGACCTCACCGCCGTGTTCGCGGCGAACGACCACCTGGCGCTGGGCATCCTCCGGGCGATGCACGAGGCCGGCAGGCGGGTGCCGCACGACGTGAGCGTCGTCGGCTTCGACGACGTGCCCGAGGCCGCCCACTTCACCCCGCCGCTGACCACCGTCCGCCCCGACTTCGACGCCGTCGCCCGCGACGCCCTGGCCCTGCTGCTGGCCCAGACCGGCGGGGGCGGCGCGGGGGAGGACGGCGCGGGGGAGGTGCCGCGCAGCCGTGAGCCGACCCTCGTGGCGCGGGACAGCGTGCGCCCCCCGGCTACGTGACCGGGCTCGGCGCGGTCGCGTCCCGCCGACCGTCGAACAGGTCGGTGGTGGTGTGCGCCCGGATGTCGGTGAGCGGCTCGTCGGTGTACCGGCCCGCGACGGCCCGCACGTAGTCCTCGGCGGGGGCGGCGAGGTTGTCGTACACGGCCGCGAACAGCGCCCGGGCGGGTTCCCGGAGCCAGCCGGGCGGGAGCAGGCGGGCGGGCAGCCGCGGGTCGAGGTAGGGCAGGCGGCGGTAGGTGTCCATCACCTCGGTGCGGGCGCGGACCGCGTCGGCCCCGGTGACGCGGGCGGCGCGCACGTCGTCGAGCAGCGGGCCCCACCTGTCGATGAAGGTCTCGTACTGCCGGGCGATGGCCGCCGTGTCCCAGGCGTCGAGGGGGTCGCGGTGGATCACCGCGTCGAGTTCGACGTGCTTGGCGCGGAAGGCCGTCACGGCGCCGAAGGCGAGTTCGGCCAGGTGCTTCCTGGCCTGCTCGGTGAGGGCGTGCGGCGAGATCCACAGGCCGTCGTAGAGGGGCGCGTACCCGAGCCACCGCAGGCGCGTGCGCAGTTCCCGCCGCCGGGCGACCTCGTCCTGGGGGAGCGAGAAGGCGATCAGCGTCCAGTGCTCGTCCCACGCGCCCGCCTCGGCCGCGGAGGCGATCGACCGGCCGCCCGCGGACAGGACGGCCGCCGCGGACCGGGTCAGCCGGTAGGAGCTGTTGCGCCCCCGTTTGCTGCCCTCCAGCACGCCCCGGCGGGCGAGCCGGCTGATGGCCGTGCGGGCGCCGGCGCTGGTCACGCCGGCCTCGGCGAGCAGGGCCACGATGGCAGCCGACGGCAGCCAGGCCCGGGTGCGCAGCGTGTAGTCGGCGAGCAGCGTCACGGCGAGGCCCTGCGGGGAGTTGCCCGACTGCCGCCGGGGGAGCCGGACCTGCCCGGACCCGTCGTCCGGGAAGATCTCCTCGATGTCGTAAGGGCTCGTCACGGCGGCTCCGGCGGGGCTCGGGCGGGCGGTCGGCACCGACTGTAATCGGCCCGGCGCGTGGCGACCGGCGCGCGGCGCGCTCCCACCGACAGGCCACCGGCGGTGACCTCGGGCGGGTCCGGCAGCCGGTCGCGGTCGAACCGAGACAGTCGATTGACAGTTTTTCGGCCGGCGAGCAAGCTAACTGTCATACGACAGGTGGTCGGGTGCCGGGCACGCCGAGATCGGGCACCGCCGTCGACGCCGGTCCCCCGTCGGCGACCCGCGAGCGGGTCCGCGCCGCCGCACCGCGGGCCGCCCGCGCACCCCTCCACGGTCGTCCGACCGCGCGCGGAACAAAGGAGTCCCCCGCATGAAGATCACCCGAAGTCCCCTGCTCGCCGCGGCCGCGTCGCTGGCCGTGGCCGGCCTCGTGGCCACGGCGCCCGCACCCGCGTCCGCGGCGACGCTGACCGAGGTCACGGGGTTCGGCGCGAACCCGGGCGGGATGCGCATGCACGTCTACGTGCCGGACTCGCGCCCCGCCAACCCCGGGATCGTGGTGGCCATGCACGGCTGCGGCGGCTCCGGCCCCGGGTTCTACTCGGGCAGCGAGTTCGCCTCGCTGGCCGATCGGCACGGGTTCGTCGTCGTCTACCCCAGCGCCCAGCAGGAGGCGGGGTTCGGCAAGTGCTTCGACACCTGGTCGGACGCCGCCAAGCGGCGCGGCGGCGGCAGCGACCCGGTCTCCATCATCTCGATGGTCACCCACGTCCAGCAGCGCTACGGCGGTGA
Organism: Saccharothrix sabaoui; assembly: GCF_051756985.1. Lineage (NCBI taxonomy): Bacteria > Bacillati > Actinomycetota > Actinomycetes > Pseudonocardiales > Pseudonocardiaceae > Saccharothrix > Saccharothrix sabaoui. Next base: position 8,173 of record NZ_JBPKJK010000166.1, on the reverse strand, counting down.
CCCGAGCAGGGTCTTCGCCACCGGCTCGTCCTCCGGCGGCATGATGACCAACCACATGCTCGCCCTGTACCCGGACGTGTTCAAGGCCGGCGCCGCGTTCATGGGCGTGCCCTTCAACTGCTTCGCGAACGCCGCCGACTACCCGCCCGGCAACAGCCGCTGCACCGGCGGCGGCGGCGCGAACCGCACGCCGCAGCAGTGGGGCGACGCCGTCCGGCAGGCCAACCCCGGCTACACCGGGACCCGGCCGCGCGTCCAGCTCTGGCACGGCAGCGCCGACACCCTCGTGCCCTACTCGCTGCTCCAGGAGTCGGTCGAGCAGTGGACCGACGTGTTCGGCCTGAGCCAGACGCCGACGTCGAGCGACACCCCGCAGCCCAACTGGAACCGCCGCCGCTTCAACGACGCCTCCGGCACCACCCTCGTCGAGGCGTACAGCATCCAGGGCGCCGGGCACAGCCTCCCGTCCGCCGGCATGGCCGCGCGCGCCGTCGCGTTCTTCGGCCTGGACGGCACCGGCGGCCCCACCACGACGACCACGACCACCACGACCACCACTCCCACGACCACCACCACGACGACGACGCCGGGCACGGGCGCGTGCCGGGTCAGGAGCACGGTGAACGCCTGGAGCAGCGGTCTGACCGAGAGCATCACCATCACCAACACCGGCACCACCGCCGTCAACGGCTGGTCGCTGGCCTTCACCCTGCCGGGCGGGCAGACCATCACCTCCGGCTGGAACGCGAGCTACTCGCCCAACTCCGGGCAGGTGACCGCCCGCAACGCCGCCTACAACGGCGCGATCCCGCCGAACGGCTCGGTCGACATCGGCTTCCAGGCCAGTCACACCGGTGACACGGCCAAGCCGGCCTCCTTCACCCTCAACGGCGCGCCCTGCTCCACCGCCTGACCCCCTGGTCGAACCGCCATCCCCGCCCGACCGGGTGCCGTCCGACGACGGACCCGGCCGGGCGGTTCCCCGTGCGTCGTGCGCCCGACTTGACGAACGGCGAGACGGTCAACCACCATTGAGTCAATGAGCACTGACTGGCCTCCCGGTCTGGTGGCGCGGGCACGCCTGCACGCCGCGCTGGGCGAACCCGCGCGGCTGGCGGTCGTGGACCTGCTGCTGCTCGGCGACGCCTCGCCCAGCGAGGTCGGCCGGGAGCTGGGGCTGCCCAGCAACCTGCTGGCCCACCACGTGAAGCTGCTGGAGCAGGCGGGGCTGGTGCTGCGTTCGCGCTCGGAGGGCGACGCCCGCCGCACCTACCTGCGGCTGCGGACGGCGGCGCTGTCCGGCCTGGTGCCCTCGGGGGTGCGGCGGGCGTCGCGGGTGGTGTTCGTGTGCAGCCGCAACTCCGCGCGGTCGCAGCTGGCGGCGGCGCTGTGGGCCGCGCACAGCGGGGTGCCCGCCGCGTCGGCCGGCACGCGACCCGCCGAGCGGGTGCACCCCATGGCGGTGTCCACCGCGAAGGCGCACGGCCTGTCGCTGGGTCGCGCCCGCACCCACCACGTCGAGCAGGTGGTGCGCCCCGAAGACCTGGTGGTGGCGGTGTGCGACAGCGCGCACGAGGAACTCGACCCCGCCGACCGGCTGCACTGGTCCGTGCCCGACCCGGCCGCGGTCGGCACCGAGGACGCCTTCGACGCCGCCTACCGCGACCTGGCCGACCGGGTCGAGCGCCTGGTGCCCGCCGTCCGCGCCCCCTGACCCGCGCCCCCTGACCCGCACCGCCGCCCGGCTCGGCCCACCGCCGGCCCCGCAGCACCACCTCGTCCGAGAACGGAACCCCCGATGACGCGGCACGTGTTCCGCCCCCTGGTCGCCGAGTTCCTCGGCAGCCTCCTGCTCGCCGCGCTCGTGATCGGCTCCGGCATCGCCGCCCAGCGGCTCTCGCCCGACGACGTCGGCCTCCAGCTGCTGGAGAACGCCGCCGCGACCGCCGTGGGCCTGTACGCGCTCATCCTCGTCTTCGGACCGGTCAGCGGCGCGCACTTCAACCCGGCGGTGTCCCTGCTCGACGCCGTGCTCGGAGACCTGCCGTGGCGGCGCTTCGCGCTCTACGTCCCGGCCCAGGTCGCCGGGTGCGTGACGGGCGCGGTCCTGGCCAACGTGCTGTTCGACGCCGCCCCGGTCAGCATCTCCACCACCGACCGCGCCACCTGGTCGCACGGCCTCTCCGAGGTCGTGGCCACCCTCGGCCTGCTGCTGGTGATCTTCTCGCTGACCCGCTCCGGCCGCGCCGACCGCGCGCCCGCCGCCGTGGGCGCCTACATCGGCGCGGCGTACTTCTTCACCAGCTCCACCAGCTTCGCCAACCCGGCCATCACCGTCGGCCGGGTGTTCAGCGACAGCTTCGCCGGCATCGCCCCGACCTCCGTGCCCGCCTACGTGCTGGCGCAGCTCGTCGCGGTGGCGATCGCGGTCCCGCTGCTGCGCCTGCTGTACCCGGGACGCGTCGTGGCGCCCCGGCCCGACCACGAGGGAGCACGATGACCGACGCCACCAGCACCGATCCCGCCGCCCGTCCCGACGCGACCGCGCCGCACAAGCCGTCGGTGCTGTTCGTCTGCGTGCACAACGCGGGCCGCTCCCAGATGGCCGCCGCGTGGCTGTCCCACCTGGCCGGCGACCGGGTCGAGGTCCGCTCCGCCGGCTCGGCACCCGCCGACCGGGTCAACCCGGCGGTGGTCGAGGCGATGCGCGAGGTCGGCGTCGACATCTCCGCCGAGAGCCCCAAGGTGCTGACCCACGAGGCGGTGCGGGAGGCGGACGTCTGCGTGACCATGGGCTGCGGCGACGCCTGCCCGGTGTTCCCCGGCAAGCGCTACCTGGACTGGAAGCTCACCGACCCCGCCGGGCAGGGCGTCGAGGCCGTCCGACCGATCCGCGACGAGATCAAGGCGCTGGTCGAGGGCCTGCTCGCCGAGATCGCCCCGGCCGCCGCGCGCACCGCGGTCGAGTAGGGCCCCTCGGCCCAGCGGGACGGCGGGACGGCGGCGCGCGCGGCGACCGGGCGAGCGGGTGGGCACGGGCGGCGGCGCGCTCAGCGCGTCAGTGGCGCTCCCGGCACGTGCTCCCGGTCGTCACGCGGTCGGCGAGACGTTCGCCTGGTAGGCGCCCTCCATGTTCCCGGCGGGGGAGAAGACCAGGGCGATGTAGGTCTCGTACCAGTCGCCGCCCTTGCCGTACGCGCGGCCGGCGCCGACCCGGGCGCTGTCCTTCCACACGAGCTGGGTGAAGTGGCCGGTCTTGGAGGAGTCGGCGGGGGCGGGCAGGGCGAAGTCGTAGTCCTTGATCTCGCCGTACCAGCTGCCGGTCGCCCCGGTGGTCGCCGCCACGCCGGGCGCGGAGGACGCCTGCCAGGACAGGTTCTCCCCCAAGCCGGTCCGCAGCCCCGCGTGGCCGTGGTTGAGGTAGTTCTCGGTGGAGACCAGCGCGGCGCGGGACTTGGCGTACTCCACCAGTTCCGGGTCGAGCTGCACGGGGGCCGCGCCGTGCTTCGCGCGGTAGTCGTTGATGCTCTGCACGATGCCGTCCAGGAATTCCTGGTCGGTGTGGTCCGGGAACGCGGCTCTGGAGCCCATGGGGGTCTTCTTCCTCTTCTTCAGTTGTGCTGCCGCCGGACGACGATGTCGTCCGGGAATCGCGGGTCGATCTCGTGGTGGGTGTCGTACTGGCTGCTGAAACCGGCGACCCGCACGACCTGGCCCACCGCGAGACCGGAGAGGTCGATGCCGGCCTGGGTGTTGACGAAGATCGTCAGCTCACCCGAGCCGTCGTCGACGAAGAACTTGTACCCGTACTCCGCGTCCTGCGCCGGGGGGCGGGTGATCGTGGCGACCACGCGCACCAGCAGCCCTTCGGTGGCCTCGCCGACGGCACCGGTGGTCACCGGCTCCGGGCGGACCGCGGGACCCTTGCCGCGCACGCGGACCGCGGCCGGGTCGGCGGGCACGAGGACGCGCAGCCCGGCGCTGTCGCGCAGCACGCCGGTCACCCGGACGCGGTCGCGGGGCGCGACCCCCGCGTCGACCGCGGTGCTGACGTAGATCCCGGCGGAGCGGTCCTGGACCGCGAAGCCCTTGTCGAAGAAGCTGGACTCGAACGCGCCCGACGGGGTGGTGGCGGTGCCCTCGACCGTGACCACCGCGCCCAGCGGCGACGACCGGGCCTGCGCGATGGACACCACCTGGTGGGGTGCCTCGGCCTGGGCGGGCGGCGCGGCACCGGCGCAGGCGAGTGCCAGGACCAGCACCGCGACGGCGCGTTGGCGGGAAGACATGGGGGAGTGCTCCTCTCCGGATCGCCACCGCGCTCGCGGGCGCCGCCGAACGCCGGACCCCATCCGGAGTCCATTCGGGACGGTCGTGTGCGCGGGGTGCGGGTCGGCGCCGACGTCGTGCCGCCCCCGAGTGGTGTCGGCCCTCCCGTTCGCCGTGTTACCCCCGCGCAGCCGGTGGATCGAAGACGCACGACATGGCCCAGCCGAAGCGGTTCCGGCGTGCCCGACGCACACGCTCGGCACCGGCGGCGTGTGAAAACGGCTGACCGGGCGGAGTCTTGACCGCGCTCGAACGGCCCAGTTCCGGCATTCGGCCCCGCGTCACCAGGGGACGACGCCCCCGTCGTCGAAGAAGCCGCCGCGCGGTCCGTCGTCCGGCAGGGTGGCGAGCCGGATCGCGACGGCGGCACCCTGCTCGGGCGTCCGGGGCGCGGCGAAGCCGGTGAAGTCGGTCGCGACGTAACCGGGGCAGGCGGCGTTCACGATGACGTTCGTGTCGGCGAGCCGGCGCGCGTACTGGGTCGTGATGCTGTTGAGCATCGACTTCGACGGTGCGTACGCGGCCATCACCGGCCCGGTCCGCAGCGTCAGCGAGCCCATGTTGCTCGACATGTTCACGACGCGCGGCGAGGCCGAACGGCGCAGCAGCGGGAGCATCGCGTTCGTCACCCGGACGACCCCGAACACGTTCGTGTCGAGGACGGTCCGGACGACGTCGAGGTCGAGCGTCGTCGGGTCCTGCGCGCCGCCGTCGAGCCGGCCGGCGATGCCGGCGTTGTTGACGAGCACGTCGAGCCGCCCCGCCGTCCGCTCGACGGTCGCCGCCGCCGCCGCGACGCTGTCGTCGGAGGTGACGTCGAGGGCGACCCCGACCGCGTCGACGCCCTCGGCGCGCAGGCGCTCGACGGCCTCCGCGCGCCTGGCCCCGTCACGCGCGCCCACCGCGACCGTGAAGCCGAGGGCCCCGAGCCCCCGGGCGACGGCGAGACCGATTCCCTTGTTCGCGCCGGTGACCAGCGCGATCTTCTTGTCGTCCACGTGGTCCATGCTCGACGGGGCGCGCGCCCGTGTCCAAGACAGGTCCGGCACCTCCTGATACCCGCCGGGTATCAGTGGGTAGGCTCCGCCCGTGGACGACCTGGAGACCCGCGAGCTGCGCTACTTCGTCGCCGTCGCCGAGGAGCTGCACTTCGGGCGCGCCGCCGACCGGCTCGGGATCGCGCAACCGCCGCTGTCCCGCGCGATCAGCCGGCTGGAGCGGCGGCTCGGCGTCCGGCTCCTCGACCGGGACCGCCGCGGGACCGCGCTCACCGACGCCGGCGCGGTGCTGCTCCGCGAGGCCCGGACCGCCCTCGACGCGGTCGCCGCCGCCGCGCGCCGGACGCGCCGCGCCGGGGACGCGGAGCGACCGCTGGTGCTCGTGACGAAGGCCGGGGCGTCCTACGAGCTGCTGCAACGGCTGCTCGACGCGGTCGCGCGCGAACCCGGTGCGCCACCGGTCGAGGTGCTGCTGTGCGAGGTCGGCGAACAGGCGCGGGCGCTGCGCGACGGGCGCGCCGACGTGGCGATCATGCACCGGCCGGTCGACGACCTCGCCGGGTTCGACACCGAGGACCTCTGCGTGGAGGGCCAGGTCGCGCTCCTGCCCGCGAGGCACCCGCTCGCCTCGCGCGACCGGCTCACCCTGGCGGAGGTCGGCGACGTGCCGGACCTGCCGATCGCCCGGTGGCCCCGGCTCGACGGGTCCTACCCGGACGGACCGGGACCGGAGGTGCGCACCCAGTCGCAGCTCGCCCAGCTCGTGGCGCTCGGCAAGGCGCTGCTCGTCATCCCCGCCTCCAGCCGCGCCTGGCAGTGGCCCGACCACGTCGCGGTGCCCGTGGTCGACGCGCCGGACATCACCACGGTGATCGCGTGGCCCTCGGGCAGCCGCTCACCGGCGATCACGTCACTCGTCCGCTCGGCCACCGCGCTCCGCACCGCGACGGCGCCCCGACGTGCCCACCGCGGCTCCGCGGGGTGAGGTCCCCGGCTCCCCGGGCGGCGCCGGGAGCCCGATCGTGACGAGGAGGCCACCGGCGGGGCGGGGCGCGAGGTCGAGGGTGCCGTCGTGCGCCTGGACGACGCTGCGCACGATGGCCAGCCCGAGGCCGACGCCGGCGTGCTCGTCGGTACGCGTGCGCCCCGTCCCGCGCCGGAAGGGTTCGGTGAGGGGCGGCACCAGCTCCGGCGGCAGCGGGTGGCCGGTGTTCTCGACCCGCAGCACGCCCACGCCGTGCCCCGTTCCGGTGTGGACGGTCGCGGTGCCGCCGGCGGGGAGGTTGTGCACGACGGCGTTCTGGACGAGGTTCGTCACCACCCGCAGCAGGAGCGCCGGGGAGCCGGCGGCCCACGCCGTCCCGCCGGTGACGTCGAGCGCGACCCCGCGCCGCTCGGCGAGGGGCAGCAGCGTCTCGACGGCCTCCTCGGCGAGGAGGGAGAGGTCGACGGGCTCGCGGGCGAAGCCCCCGCGGTCGCCCCGGCTGAGCACCAGCAGGGCCTCGGTGAGGTCGATCGCCCGCCTGGTGGCGGTGTGCAGGCGTTCGACGAGCTCGTCCCGGTCCCCGGTGGGGTCGTCGCGGGCGACGTCGAGGAGCGCCTGCGAGATGGCCAGCGGGGTGCGCAGCTCGTGGGAGGCGTTGGCGGCGAACCTCCGCTGCTCGGCGACGTGCGCTTCGAGCCGCGCGAGCATGGCGTCGAAGGCGTCGGCCAGCTCGCGGAACTCGTCCGCGCGGCCCGGCAGCCGGACCCGGTGGGAGAGCGACCCGTCCCCGGCCCGGCGCGTGGCGTCGGTGATGCGGGTCAGCGGGGTGAGCACGCGGCCGGCGAGGAACCAGCCCCCCACGAGCCCGAACACCAGCAGGAACACCAGCGCGGTGGCCAGGAACGGCACGAAGGCGCGCACGATGGCGTAGCGGTTGATCTGGAAGTCGTCGGTGGCGTGGACCGCGTCGTCGGGCAGGCCCCGCAGGTAGAAGAGCACCCCGGCGGCGAGCAGCAGGGTGCACGCGAGCACCAGGAACCCGGCGTAGCTGAGGGTGAGCTTGAGGCGGACGCTCGGACCGGGCCGCCTACCCACGGTCCGCCGCTCCCCGCCCGGTGTCCCCGTGCCCGGTGTCCCCGTGCCCGGTTCCCCCGTGCCCGGTGTCGATGCGGTAGCCGACGCCGGGCACGGTGGCGATGACCCAGGGCTCGCCGAGGCGCTTGCGCAGCGCCGAGACGGTGATGCGCACCGCGTTGGTGAACGGGTCGGCGTTCTCGTCCCAGGCCCGTTCCAGCAGCTCCTCGGCGCTGACGACACCGCCCTCGGCGGCGACGAGGACTTCGAGCACCGCGAACTGCTTGCGGGTGAGCGCGACGTAGCGGCCGGCGCGGTGGACCTCGCGGCGGAACGGGTCCAGCCGCAGGTCCGCGACCTCCCGCACCGGTGGCCTGCGGTGGGCGCGCCTGCGGTCGAGCGCCCTGAGCCTGAGCACCAGCTCCCGCAGCTCGAAGGGCTTGGTGAGGTAGTCGTCGGCGCCCAGCCCGAAACCGGACGCCTTGTCGTCGATCCGGTCGGCGGCGGTGAGCATGAGGATCGGCATTCCGCTGCCGGAGGCGACGATGCGCCGGGCGACCTCGTCACCGGAGGGGCCGGGGATGTCGCGGTCGAGCACGGCGATGTCGTAGGAGTTGACGCCCAGCAGCTCCAGGGCGGTGTCGCCGTCGCCCGCGACGTCGGCCGCGATCGCCGCCAGCCGGAGGCCGTCGCGCACGGCCTCGGCCAGGTGGGGTTCGTCCTCCACGACCAGCACGCGCATGCCCGGAGGGTAGGCGGCGCGGCATATCGCCCGCGTATGCGGATC
>NZ_JBPKJK010000165.1:0-19341 GCF_051756985.1 Saccharothrix sabaoui | reverse complement strand
TCAACGTCAAGCCCTGGCTCGGTTGCCCGTCACCAGGCGGTAGATGCCGAGCACGATCAGCGAGCCGAGGATGGCCAGCAGCCAGGTGCTCAGGTCGAAGAAGGTGTTGATGTCGGTGCCGAAGATGGCACGACCGACGAAACCGCCGATGATGGCGCCGACGATGCCCAGGAGCATCGTGATGATGATGCCGCCGGGGTCGCGACCAGGCATGATGGCCTTGGCGATGGCACCCGCGATCAGGCCGAGCACAATCCAACCCAAGATGCCCACGGGGGCTCTCCTTCCTGAGGACCACGGCGAGCGGATTCGTCGTGGCGCTTGATCGGGGAGTGCCCACGGCCGGGTGAAGCCACGCGTCTGTTACCACTCCGTTATCGAAGTACCGCTGTGCGGGTTATCAGCCGGGGTCCGGAACAATGGCGGTGATGAGCACACCACGCACGGTCCTGGTCCTCGGCTCCACGGGGTCCGTCGGCACCCAGGCACTCGACGTCATCGCGGCCAACCGCGACCGGTTCTCCGTGGTCGGGCTGGCCGCCGGCGGCTCGGACCCCGCCGCGCTGGCCGCCCAGGCCGTCGAGTTCGGGGTCGACGCGGTCGCCGTGTCGCGCGCCACCGCGGTGGAGGACGTCACGCTCGCCCTCTACGCCGAGGCGCAGAAGCGCGGCTACGCGGAGGGCGCGTTCAAGCTGCCCCGCGTCCTGGCCGGTCCCACGGCCACCACCGACCTCATCGACTCGACCCCCGCCGACGTGGTGCTCAACGGCGTGACCGGCTCGATCGGCCTCGAACCGACGCTGCACGCGCTCGCCACCGGCGCCACGCTCGCCCTGGCCAACAAGGAGTCGCTGATCGCGGGCGGCCCGCTCGTGCTCAAGGCGGCCCGGCCGGGGCAGATCGTGCCGGTGGACTCCGAGCACTCGGCGCTGGCGCAGTGCCTGCGCGGCGGCCGGGAGGACGAGGTGGCCCGGCTCGTGCTCACCGCGTCCGGCGGCCCGTTCCGCGGTCGCACCCGCGACCAGCTGGCCGGCGTCACCGCGCGTGACGCCCTGGCGCACCCCACGTGGTCGATGGGCCCGGTCATCACCGTCAACTCGGCCACCCTGGTCAACAAGGGCCTGGAGCTGATCGAGGCGCAGCTGCTGTTCGGCGTGCCCTACGAGCGCATCGACGTGGTCGTGCACCCGCAGTCGGTGATCCACTCGATGGTCACCTTCACCGACGGCTCCACGCTGGCGCAGGCCAGCCCGCCGGACATGAAGCTGCCCATCTCGCTGGGCCTCGGCTGGCCCGACCGCGTCCCCGGCGCCTCCGCCGCGTGTACCTTCGACGTGGCGACCGCGTGGACGTTCGAGCCGTTGGACGACGAGACGTTCCCCGCGGTGCGGCTGGCCAGGTGGGCGGGCTCCGGCGGGGGCTGCCTGCCGGCCGTCTACAACGCCGCCAACGAGGAAGCGGTCGCGGTCTTCCTCGACGGTCGCACGACGTTCACCTCCATCGTGGACACCGTGCGGCGCGTGCTCGACGAGGCGGACGGTTGGGCGCACGAGCCGGCGGACGTCGCCGAAGTGCTCGCGGCGGAGGAATGGGCCCGGGCGCGGGCGCGGGAACTCGTGGCCACCTCGGTGGGGTCTGGAAGGAACTGACCGTGAGCTTCTTCTTGGGCATTCTGCTGTTCGCCCTGCTGATCGGCATCTCGATCGCGCTGCACGAGCTGGGCCACCTGGCCACGGCGAAGATGTTCGGCATGAAGGTCACCCGGTACTTCATCGGGTTCGGCCCCAAGATCTGGTCCTTCCGCCGCGGCGAGACCGAGTACGGCCTCAAGGCCATCCCGGCGGGCGGGTTCTGCGAGATCACCGGCATGACCGCGCTGGAGGACGTCCACCCGGACGACGCGCCCCGCGCGTTCAACCGGCAGAAGACCTGGAAGCGCGTCGTCGTGCTCTCCGCGGGCTCCATCACGCACTTCCTCGTCGGGTTCGTCATCCTCTACTTCATGGCCTTCACGTTCGGCCTGCCCAACGTCCGCGACACGGCGGTGATCGCCGAGGTCGCACCGTGCGTGCAGAACAGCGTGGACGCCGAGTGCGCCGCCGGCGCGCCCGCGCCCGCCAAGGACGCGGGCTTCCAGGTCGGCGACGAGATCCTCGCCGTGGGCGGCACCACCACCCCCACCTGGACCGACGTCATCACCGAGACCCGCAAGCGGTCCGGCGACACCGAGTTCCGGGTGGAGCGCGACGGGCGCGAGCTGGCGCTGACCGCCGACGTGGCGCGCGTCGAGCGGGAGCTGCGCAGGCCCGACGGCTCGACCTACACGCAGGAGATCGGCGCGATCGGCGTCATCCACCAGCAGAACTTCGAGTACAACGCGCTCACCGCGGTCGGCGGCGCCACCTCGTTCACCGGCACGATGTTCCAGAACGTCTGGGAGGGCCTGCTCCGCTTCCCGGAGAAGATCCCCGCGGTGATCAAGGCCATCGGCGGCGCGGAGCGCGACGTGGACACCCCGGTCAGCGTCGTGGGCGCCAGCGTCCTGGGCGGCGACGCGGTCGAGAAGGGCCTGTGGCCGTTCTTCTGGCTCATGCTGGCCGGCCTGAACTTCTTCGTGGGTGTGTTCAACCTCCTGCCCCTGCTGCCGCTTGACGGTGGTCACATCGCGGTCAACCTGTACGAACGGGTGCGAAACTGGGTGCGGAAGCTCCGCGGCCTGCCCGACGGCGCCCCGGTGAACTACCTGCGGTTGCTGCCGCTGACCTACTTCGTGATCTTCGTCGGTGGCTCGGTCACGCTGCTGACGGTCACCGCGGACATCGTCAACCCGATTCGGCTCCCGTGAGGACCAGGCTCCAGTGAGAGGTGTTTGTCCATGACCGACGGCGTCATGCTCGGAATCCCGGCGATGCCGCCCCCGGTGTTGTCGGAACGCCGCAAGACCCGACAGCTCATGGTGGGCTCGGTCGGCGTCGGGAGCGAGTTCCCCGTGTCGGTGCAGTCGATGACCACCACGCTCACCTCGGACGTCAACGCGACGCTCCAGCAGATCGCGGAGCTGACCGCCGCGGGCTGCGACATCGTGCGCGTGGCGTGCCCGTCGCAGGACGACGCGGACGCGCTCGCCGCCATCGCGAAGAAGTCCCAGATCCCGGTCATCGCCGACATCCACTTCCAGCCGAAGTACGTGTTCGCGGCCATCGAGGCCGGGTGCGCGGCGGTCCGGGTGAACCCGGGCAACATCCGGAAGTTCGACGACAAGGTCAAGGAGATCGCCGCGGCGGCCCGCGACCACGGCACCCCGATCCGGATCGGCGTCAACGCCGGCTCGCTCGACCCGCGGCTGATGGCCAAGTACGGCAAGGCCACCCCGGAGGCGCTGGCCGAGTCGGCGCTGTGGGAGGCGTCGCTGTTCGCCGAGCACGACTTCCACGACCTGAAGATCTCGGTCAAGCACAACGACCCGGTGGTCATGGTCCGCGCCTACGAGCTGCTGGCCGAGCAGTGCGACTACCCGCTGCACCTGGGCGTGACCGAGGCCGGCCCGGCGTTCCAGGGCACCATCAAGTCGGCCGTGGCCTTCGGCGCGCTGCTGCGCCAGGGCATCGGCGACACGATCCGCGTCTCGCTGTCCGCGCCGCCGGTCGAGGAGGTCAAGGTCGGCCACCAGATCCTCCAGTCGCTCAACCTGCGCCCGCGCAAGCTGGAGATCGTCTCCTGCCCGTCCTGCGGTCGCGCCCAGGTGGACGTCTACACCCTCGCCGAGCAGGTCACGGCCGGTCTGGAGGGCATGGAGGTGCCGCTGCGCGTCGCCGTCATGGGCTGCGTCGTCAACGGCCCCGGCGAGGCCCGCGAGGCCGACCTGGGCGTCGCCTCCGGCAACGGCAAGGGCCAGATCTTCGTCAAGGGCCAGGTCATCAAGACCGTGCCCGAGCACCAGATCGTGGAGACCCTCATCGAGGAGGCCATGCGCCTCGCCGAGGAGATGGGCGAGACCGCCGAGAGCGGCGAGCCGGTCGTCTCCGTCGGCTGAGCGGGTGGTGGACGCGCGGGTGACGCGGTCCATCTGGCAGGCTTGAGCCGTGTTGAGGTTGGCTGGCGCGCGCCTGCTCGACGAGAGGGACCTGAGCGAGGTCCTCGCGGTGCTCGCGGCCGACCCGGTGGCGTCCTGCATGGTCGCCGCCCGGGTCGAGGTCGCGGGCCTGGACCCGTGGCGGCTGGGCGGCGAGGTGTGGGCCTACGACCACCGCGCGCTGCGCGGCGGCCGGGTGGACGGCCTGTGCTTCGCCGGCCCCAACCTGATCCCGCTGCGCGGTGACACCGCGGCGCTGCGCAGCTTCGCCGACCGGGCGCGCAGGCGCGGCCGGATGTGCTCGTCGCTGGTCGGGCCCGCGGAGCAGGTGCTCGGCCTGTGGGAGGAGCTGTCCCCGGACTGGGGGCCCGCCCGCGAGGTGCGCCCCGAGCAGCCGCTGATGGCGTTGGGCACCGGCCCGTCGATCCCGCTGGACCCGCTGGTGCGGCCGGTGCGGCCGGACGAGCTGGACCGCTACCTGCCGGCGGCGGTCGCCATGTTCATCGAGGAGGTCGGCGTCGACCCGTGCGCCGAGGACGGCGGCGCGTCCTACCGGGCGCGGGTCGCCGAGCTGATCGCGGGCGGTCGGGCGTTCGCCCGGTTCGAGGGCGGCGACGTCGTCTACAAGGCCGAGATCGGGGCCATGTCGGCGCGGGTCGGCCAGATCCAGGGCGTGTGGGTGCGGCCCGACCGGCGGGGCTGCGGCATCGGTGCGGCCGGCACCGCGGCCGTCGCGGAACGCCTGGTCCGGGGTCTGGGGCGGACCGCGTCGCTGTACGTGAACTCCTACAACGAGGTGGCGCGGGCCGCCTACCGCAAGATCGGCTTCACGCAGGTCGGCGAGTACGCCACCGTCCTGTTCTGACCGGTCGGTACCCGGTCCCGCGCGGCGCACCGGCATACTCGGGGCCGTGATCGCGCGCACGCTGGCCCTGTCCGGGGTCGTGCTGCTGCTCGTCAGCGGCTGCGGACTGTTCTCCTCCCGCCCGGGACCCGACCAGGTGACGAACGAGTTCCTCGCCAAGCTCGCCGCGGGCGACGTCGACGGCGCCGCGGGCGTCACGGACGACCCCGCCGGGGCGAAGGAGCTGCTGGGCAAGGTCCGCGAGGTGCTCAAGCCCGCCGGCCTGCGCACCACCGTGGAGCGGGTGAGCTCGTCCGGCGAGTCGTCCACGGCGGACGCCGAGGTGGGGCTGGAGTGGGACCTCGGGCACGGCCACTCCTGGGGCTACCGCACCGCGTTCGACCTCCGGCGCGAGGACGAGGACTGGAAGGTCCACTGGGCGTCGTCCGTCGTGCACCCCAAGCTCGCCGCCGAGCAGACGCTGGGCCGCGCCGAGGTGCGGCCCGACCCGGCGCCCGTGCTCGACCGCGACGGCGTGGCGCTGCTGGCGCCCGAGGAGGTCGTGTCCGTCCTGCTCGACGCGAAGGAGGCGGACGACGTGCCCGCGGTGGCCGCCGCCCTGGCCTCGGCGCTGTCCCCGATCGACGCCGCGATCACCGCCGGGTCCATCCTGGAGGGTTCCTCGCAGGTCCCGTCCGGGCAGCTCTACCAGGTGGCGGCGCTGCGCGACGCGGACTACCAGACGGTGAAGCCCGCCATCTACGACCTGCCGGGCGTGCGGTTCACCACGCGGACGAGCCTGCTCGCGCCGTCGCGGACGTTCGGGTCGCAGGTCCTGCCGGCCATCCGCGCGGAGGTCGAGGAGGAGAGCGCGGGCCGCGCCGGGGTGCGCGTCTACACGGTGGGCGCGGCCGGTGACGAGGTGGAGACCCTGCACGAGGAGCAGCCCGAACCGGCGGAGGCCGTCCGGACCGCGCTGAGCCGGACCGTGCAGACCGCCGCCGAGGACGCGCTGGAGCCCGTGCCGCAGGCGGCGATGCTGGTGGCGCTGTCCGCGTCGACCGGCGACGTGCTGGCCGTCGCGCAGAACGCGCCCGCCGACGCCGAGGGCGCGGTGGCGCTGACCGGCCGCTACCCGCCGGGCTCGACGTTCAAGGTCGTCTCGGCCGCGGCGGCGATCGGCTCCGGGCAGGCGGGCGCGGACACGCCGCTGCCGTGCCCCGGCCGCACCACGATCGACGGCCGCCGGGTCGTGCCGAACGACCACGACTTCGACAAGGGCACGATCCCGCTGCGCTCGGCGTTCGCGTTCTCGTGCAACACGACGTTCGCCGAGCTGGCGGCCGGGATGGCGCCGGACGCGCTGACGAAGGCGGCGGACTCGTTCGGCCTGGGCGTGGACTACGAGATCCCGGCGATCACCACCATCACCGGCTCCGTGCCGCCCGCCACCGACGTGGTCGAGCGCGCCGAGGACGGCTTCGGCCAGGGCAAGGTGCTGGCCAGCCCGTTCGGCATGGCCGTGGTGGCGGCCACCGCGGCGTCGGGGAAGGTGCCGGTGCCGACCGTGCTGGCGGGCCGGGAGACGAAGGCCGACCACACCCCGACCCCGCCGACGCCCGCCGTGCTGGAGCCGCTGCGGGCGATGATGCGCGAGGTCGTCGACCAGGGCACCGCGCCGCAGCTCAAGCCGTACGGCGACGTGCGGGGCAAGACCGGCACGGCCCAGTTCGGGGACGGCACCCGCTCGCACGGCTGGTTCGTCGGGTACCGCGGCGACGTGGCCTTCGCGACCCTGCTGGTGGGCGCGGACTCCTCGGCCCCGGCGGTCGAGGCGACGGCCCGGTTCCTGGGGGCGCTGGGCTGAACGGAGCAAGATCCACGTGATGCGGCGTTACACATGGATCAGGTCGGTTTGCGCGAACTGCGCCACCACGCGACGGAGTACGTGAGGCGCGCGGGAGAGCGGATCGCGGTCACGGACCACGGGCGGGTGGTGGCGGAGATCGGTCCGCCCGCCGGAGTCCGGACGCTGCGCGACCGCCTGGTCGTCAACGGCGAGCTGCTCCGCGGTCGGGGCGGGGCGTTCCCCGAGCCGCTGCCGGCGACCTCGGGCACGCCGATCCCGGAAGTGCTGCGGCGGATGCGCGAGGACGAGCGCCGGTGATCTACCTGGACGCCTCGGCACTGGCCAAGCCGGTGCAGGTCGAGGCGGAGACCGACGCCCTGCGCGCGTGGCTCGACGAGCGCCCCGACCAGCGCAGGGTCAGCAGCTCGCCGGCGCGGGTGGAGTTGGTCCGCGCCGTGCGGGCCGAGGGGAAGCCGCGATCCGCGTCGCGACCGTGATCCTGGTGGAGCTCGACCTCGTGACGATGACCACGGACCTCCTCGACTCGGCCGGGGCGCTGCCGCTCCCCCGTGAAGTCCCCCGACGCGGTCCACCTGGCCTCGACCCCGCGGTTGCGGGAGGGCCTGACCGCGTTCGTCGCCTACGACGAGCGGCTCCTCACCGCCGCCGACGAGATCGGGTTGCCCGTCGCCGCACCCGGCACGGCGGGGGCGACCGGGTAGCGGGCACACCGCGTCGCGCGTCGCGCGACGCGTCGTAACCTGGGGGCATGTCCGTTCGTGCCGTCCTCCAGCCAGGTGTGCAGTCCCCGCGTCGTCCGGTACCCGAGGGGATCGAACGCCCCGAGTACGTCGACCGGCGGGAACCCCAGAGGAACACCGACCCGTGGGTCCAGCCGCCCGAGGTGATCGAGGCGATGCGCGTCGCCGGCCGACTGGCCGCGCAGGCGCTCCAGGAGGCGGGCAAGGTCATCGTGCCCGGCGTGACCACCGACGAGATCGACGCGGTCGCGCACGAGTTCCTCTGCGACAACGGCGCCTACCCGTCGACGCTCGGCTACCGCGGCTTCCCGAAGTCCTGCTGCACCTCGCTGAACGAGGTCATCTGCCACGGCATCCCCGACTCGACGGTCGTGGAGGACGGCGACATCGTCAACGTCGACGTCACCGCCTACATCGGCGGCGTGCACGGCGACACGAACGCCACCTTCCTCGCCGGCGACGTGCGCGAGGAGGTCCGGCTCCTGGTCGAGCGCACCCACGAGGCCACCATGCGCGCCATCAAGGCGGTCAAGCCGGGCCGGCAGCTCAACGTCGTGGGCCGGGTCATCGAGGCGTACGCCAACCGCTTCGGCTACGGCGTGGTGCGCGACTTCACCGGCCACGGCATCGGCCGCACCTTCCACAGCGGCCTGGTGGTGCTGCACTACGACGCCCCGCACGTGCCCACGGTCATCGAGCCGGGCATGACGTTCACCATCGAGCCGATGATCACCCTCGGCGGCATCGAGCACGACCTGTGGGACGACGGCTGGACCGTCACCACCCGCGACAAGAGCTGGACCGCCCAGTTCGAGCACACGCTGGTCGTCACGGACGACGGCGCGGAGATCCTCACCGCCTGCTGAGCAGCGGCACCAGGGCCTCGGCGACCAGGTCGGGTTCGGTGACGGCGGCCAGGTGGTGCGCGTCCAGCGACACCACCGGCCAGCCCAGCCCGCGCGCCCGGTCGGCGGCGTCGTCGTAGACCCGGCTCAGCCGCAGGTAGGAGCACGGCCCGGTCCACGCCACGGTGGGCCGGGCCTCCTTGAGGAACGCCAGCGGCACCTCCGGGGCCTCGGCCACGATCTCCTCCAGCAGCCGCACGTCGGGCACCATCGCGGACAGCGCCTCGGGCGCGAACCACAGGTCCCAGCGCGGCATCAGGCCCTCCCGCGCGATGGACTTGAGGTGCGCCATGCGCTCGGCGGGCGCGTCGTCGCGCCAGCTCCGGCCGGGCGTGGGCAGGTCGGCGTCGAGGAACACCAGGCCGCGCACCGGCGTCTCCAGCGCGTCGGCGAACGCGGGCAGCAGCGGACCGGCGCCGCTGTGCCCGACGAGCACCAGGTCGCCGGTCACCCCGGACTCCTCGACCGCGTCCGCGAACACCCCGATCAGCCGCTGGTGCACCGGCGCGGCGTTGACCGTCGCCCGCAGGTCCGGCAGCAGCACGGCGTGCCCGAGGGACGCCAGGACCTGCGCGAGCGGGCGGAGGCTGGCGGGTCCGAGGTACGGGCTGTGCACCAGGACCGCGGTGGCGGGGACGTCGACCATGACGTGGATGATGTCAGCCGGGACCGACGGCGGAGGGACATTCGTGGGCAGCGCGTTGCTGGTGGCGGGCACCACCTCGGACGCGGGGAAGAGCGTCCTGGCCGCCGGGCTGTGCCGCTGGCTCGCCCGCGAGGGCGTC
Source organism: Saccharothrix sabaoui (assembly GCF_051756985.1). NCBI lineage: Bacteria > Bacillati > Actinomycetota > Actinomycetes > Pseudonocardiales > Pseudonocardiaceae > Saccharothrix > Saccharothrix sabaoui. The sequence goes on along the minus strand of NZ_JBPKJK010000165.1, from coordinate 10,125 downwards.
CGGGTCGCGCCGTTCAAGGCGCAGAACATGTCGAACAACTCGGTCGTCACCCGCGACGGCGGCGAGATCGGCCGGGCGCAGGCCCTCCAGGCCGCCGCGTGCGGGCTGGAGCCGAGCGTGCGGTTCAACCCGGTGCTGCTCAAGCCGGGCGGTGACCGCAGCTCGCAGGTCGTGGTGCTGGGCAAGGCGGTGGGCGAGGTGTCCGCCCTGTCCTACCGGGCGCGCAAGGCCGAGCTGATGACCACCGTGCTGGCCACGCTGGAGGGCCTGCGCGCCGACTTCGAGGCGGTGGTCTGCGAGGGCGCGGGGTCGCCCGCCGAGATCAACCTGCGGGCGGACGACATCGCCAACATGGGCCTCGCGCGGGCCGCCGGCCTGCCGGTGCTGGTGGTCGGCGACATCGACCGCGGCGGCGTGTTCGCGCACCTCTTCGGCACCCTGGCCCTGCTCGACCCGGCGGACCAGGCGCTGGTGGCCGGGTTCGTGGTGAACAAGTTCCGGGGCGACCCGGCGCTGCTCGAACCGGGCCTGCGGCAGCTGCGCGCGCTCACCGGCCGGCCGGTGCACGGCGTGCTGCCGTGGCGCGAGGAGCTGTGGCTCGACGCCGAGGACTCGCTGTCCTACGCCGCGGACGGCGTCCTCGGGCGGCCGGCGGCGCCGTGCGGCGACCAGTGGCTGCGGGTGGCCGTGGTGCGGCTGCCGCGCATCTCCAACGCCACCGACGTGGAGGCGCTGGCGTGCGAGCCGGGCGTGTCCGTGCGGTTCGTCACCGAGCCGTCCCGGCTGGCCGACGCGGACCTCGTCGTGCTGCCCGGCTCGAAGGCCACCGTGGACGACCTGCGCTGGCTGCGCGCCACCGGCCTGGCCGACGCGGTCGCCGCGCACGACGGCCCGGTGCTGGGCATCTGCGGCGGGTTCCAGATGCTCGGCGCGCGCATCGACGACCCGGTGGAGTCCCGCGCGGGGACCGTGGCCGGGCTCGGCCTGCTCGACGTGGACGTGCGGTTCGAGGCGGACAAGACCCTGCACCGGCCGCGCGGCACGGCGTTCGGCGAACCCGTCACGGGCTACGAGATCCACCACGGCACGGTCGCGCGCAGCACCGAGGACGGGCTGGTGACCCTCGCCGACGGCACGGTGGAGGGCGCGCTGCGCGGGCGCGTCGCGGGCACCCACTGGCACGGGCTGCTGGAGAACGACGCGTTCCGGCGCGCGTTCCTGCGCTGGGCCGCGGGCCACTCCGGGCGGGACGGGTTCGCGCCCGCGCCGGACGTCGACTTCGCCGGCCGCCGCGAGGCGCAGCTGGACCTGCTCGGGGACCTGGTCGTCGAGCACCTCGACACCGACGCGGTGAAGGGGTTGCTGGAGCGCGGAGCCCCGAGGGGGCTGCCCGTCATCCCGCCCGCGGGTGCGCCGCCCGTGTCGTGAGCGCCTGGCGAGGTCCGCGACCACCAAGTCGCGGGGTGGACCGCCGGGTCTCGACGACGACCGGTCCGCGGCACGCGGTGCCCGACCTCCAAGCCGGGCGACGAGGCGGTGCCTGAGGACCGCGCGGTCGCGGTCGTGCGGGATGTCGGGGTCGTCCGCGCGGGACGACCTAGATGCCGTCCGCCGTCGGGCGGAGGGACGAAGGCGTCAGGAAGCGCACGTGTCACACCTCCGCTCATGGCTCGTCATGCTGTGAAAGTACCGGTTCGGACCAGGGGGATACGTCGCCCGATCGGGCTATACCGGTCACGGAACGCGCACGATCGTGGCCAGACCCGGCTCCCCGGGCCGTTCCGCCCACCCGGGTGGCCACTTCCGCCGGGCCGTCCCGACGCGGGTCCGCGCGCCCGCCAGCGCCGCCGAGGTGTGCACCCCGAAGTCCGTCTCGCCCTCGAACAGCGCCCCGCGGAACACCGACTCGCCGAACCCGACCCGCCGGAAGTCCGCCAGCCCGCGGAAGCACGTCTCGCGGAAGTCCGCGCCGTCGGTGAACTCGGTGCCGCGGAACGTCGCCGGCCCGACGAACGTGCTGCCGGAGAACGACGCCGACCGCACCCGCGCGTGCGTCAGGGCGAGCTTCACCAGGGTGGCGTGCGACAGGTCCAGCTCGATCCCGCCCCAGAACGCCTCGGGCCGGTCGGGCCGCAGGTGCGCGGCGAGCAGGCCGGCGGCCGTCTGCCGCACCTCCAGCTCCTGGTAGCGGTGCGCGTCGCGCGGCCCGACGCGCGTCCGGACCCGCGCCTCCGGCGGCGGCGTGAACGGCATCCGCAGGTAGGCGCACACCAGGTGCACGATGGTCTGCCGGTGGGCGGGGTTGCCCTGCGCCAGCCGCTCCAGCGCGTACAGCCCGGCCAGCCGCACCGGCGCCTTGTCGCTGCCGAGCTGGTCGGCGGCCTTGCCGTACAGCTCGGTGACGCGGCGCTCGGTCGCGTCGTGGTCCTTCTGCCGCAGGTCCAGCTCGGTCGACCGCTGCCGCCGCGCGGTGAGCAGCAGCGCCGCCGCGCCGCCCGTGCCGAGCACGATGCCGCCCGCCGTGCGGACCGCGTCCAACCGCGCCAGGGCGCCGGGGCTGCCCGACCCGAGGGTCACCACCAGCACCGCCGTCGAGGCGACGGCGAGGACGCCCAGCCCGATGCCCCAGAGCACGATCGTCCGCGCCGACAACACCTTGTGCTCGGCCCCGGGGTCCACCAGTCCGGCTTAACGAACCGCCGGGCGATCGTCAATCACCGAGGAGAGCGGTAGGGGCCGCGGCCGGACCGCGCGACGGCACGAGCGGCACCGCCGCCGCCGGTCCGGGCACCGCCGCCGGCTCCGGCTCCCGCTCCGCCGCCGGCCCCGGCTCCGGCCGCACGCGGGGAGGGCGTCGGCGGAGCGTGGTGGCCGCCATGCCGAGCACCACCAGCGCCCCCGCGCCCAGCCGCACCGGCGTCAGCTCCTCGTCCAGCAGCAGCCACCCCGACAGCATCCCGGCCACCGGCACCAGCAGCGCGAACGGCACGACGACGGCGGCCTCGTAGGTGCGCAGCAGGGAGTTCCACAGGCCGAAGCCGAACAGCGTGGAGACCCAGGCGATGAACAGGATCGCGGCGACGTTGCCCCAGTCGAGCGAGCGCAGCGCGGCCAGGCCGGCGGCCGGGCCCTCGAACACCAGCGACAGGCCGAGCAGCGGCGGGAACGCGACCGCGCTCACCCACACGATGAAGTTGAGCGGGTCGGGCGACTGGGCGCGGCGGGTGGCGACGTTCGCCAGGCCCCACGCCACCGCGGCCGCGATCACCAGCAGGAACGCGCCGACCGGGCCGCTCGTGCCGTGGTCGACGCCGATGACCGCGATGCCGACCGCCGCCACGGCCATCCCGGCCACCTGCACGGCGCGCGGCCGTTCGCGCAGCAGCACGGCGGCGAACAGCACGGTGAAGAACACCTGGCCCTGGAGCACCAGCGACGACAACCCGGCGGGCATCCCCGCGCCCATGCCGACGAACAGCAGGCCGAACTTCGCCACGCCCAGCGCCAGCGCCACGGCCACGACCCACTTCCACGCGACGCGCGGCGGGCCGACGAACCACAGCGCGGGCACGGCGGCGGCCAGGAAGCGCAGCGCGGAGAAGAAGATCGGCGGGAAGTCGCGCAGGCCCACCTTGATGACGACGAAGTTGACGCCCCAGACGACGGCGACGAGCACCGCGAGGGCGGCGTGGCGTGGTTTCACGGTGTCCACTCTCAGCGCTGCCATCGTTTAGCACCAGCAACGAGTTCTGAAGGAATCGGTTTAGGATCGCTACATGTTGGACCTCGGACGGTTGCGCGCGTTGCACGCGGTGGCGACCCACGGCTCGGTCGGCGCGGCGGCCACCGCGCTCGGTTACACGCCCTCGGCGGTGTCCCAGCAGATCGCCAAGCTGGAGCGCGAGACCCGCACCACGCTGCTGGAGCGGCGCGGCCGGGGCGTGGCGCTCACCGACGCGGCGCACCTGCTGGCGACCACCGCCGGGCAGGTGCTGGCCCTCGTCGAGGGCGTCGAGGTGACGCTGGAGGAGCAGCGCGGCGAGGCGGTGGGCCGGCTGCGCGTCGGCGCGTTCGCGACCGCCGCCCGCGGCCTGCTGCCGTCCGCCCTCGTGCGGCTGCACGAGCGGCACCCGCGGCTGGACGTGCGGGTGGTCGAGCTGGACCCGCCGGACGGGCTGGAGGCCGTGGCGCGGGGCGAGCTGGACGTGGCCGTGACGCACGACTGGGTCAACGCGCGGCTCGCCGTGCCCGAGCCGGTGTCGCGGGCGCGGCTCGGCGAGGACGTGGCCGACGTGCTGCTGCCCGTCGGGCACCGGTTGGCGGGGCGCGAGTCCCTGACGCCCGAGGACCTGGCCGGCGAGCGGTGGATCTGCCAGCCGGAGGGCGCGATCTGCCACGACTGGCTGGTGAACACCTTCCGCGGTGCGGGCATGGAGCCGGACCTGGCGCACCGCGTCGCCGAGTACGAGACGCAGTTGGCGCTGCTGGCCAGGGGGATCGGCGTCGCGCTGCTGCCCCGGCTGGGGCGCGGGGCCCTGCCCGCGTCGGTGCGCGCGGTGCCGTTCCTGCCGACGCCGACCCGGCGCGTGTTCGCGGTGTGGCGCACGCAGGCGGGCAGGCGGCCCGCGGTGACGGCCACGCTGGCGGCGCTGAGGGAGTGCTGGGACCTGCGCGACACGGCCTGAACCGCCGACCCGTCGCCGCCGACCCGTCGCCGGACCTGTCGTCGGACCGTCGTCGCCGCCGGGTCCCGCCGTCGCGGCTGGTAGCGGCTGGTGGCGGCTAGTCCTTGTGGCGCTCCAGCAGGTCCTCCAGGAAGCCGCCCGCCTCGACGGCGGCGCGCGCGGCGTCGCGGTCGCGCACCGCGTCCAGCAGGCCGGTGTGCGAGACCTGGTCGTCGTCGTGGTCGGTCTCGACGGTCGCGGTGATGCTGGCCCGGACCGCCTCGGTCAGGCCCTGGTACAGCTCGGCCAGCAGCGTGTTGTGCGAGCACTGCACCAGCAGCACGTGGAACGCGGTGTCCCGCTCCACGAGCCTGGCCCAGTCCTTCGCGCACAGCGCCTCGTCCCGTTCGGTGAGCAGCTCCTCCAGCCTGCGCAGCTCGTCGTCGGTGCGGTGGGTCGCGGCCAGCCGGGCGCCCTCGACCTCCAGCGTCCGCCGCACCTGGAGCACGTCGCGCAGCTCGCTGCCGCACATCCGGCGGACCGCGCCGGACAGCTCGCTCGTGGCGCGCACGAACGTGCCGTCGCCCTGGCGCACCTCCAGCAGGCCGGCGTGGGACAGCGCGCGCACCGCCTCCCGCACGGTGTTGCGACCCACCCCCAGCGCGGTCACCAGTTCCGGTTCGGGCGGGATGCGGCGGCCGACCGGCCACTCACCGGCGGCGATCGCCCCTCTCATCTGGTCGATCACCTGGTCGACGAGGCCCGCTCGTCGGGTAGTGGCCAACGGCACAGCATCATCCTTTCATCCGAACATCCCATGTCTGCGATAGTAATCCGGTGACGATCCCGCAGACCCGGTCGGACGTGTCACCGTCGTCCGTCAACATTGCCACCGATCCCAGTGCCAATGCGACGATCGCGGACCATCCTGCTGCCACTGCCACCGGTGCGGTGGGCCGGAGTCGTCAAGTTGCCCTGGTCGGCAGCACTTTGTTGGCGATCGGCGTAGCGCTGGCCGCCGCGAACCTGCGCCCCGCGGTCACCAGCCTCGCCTCCGTGCTGGGCGATGTGCGCACGTCGCTGGGCGTGTCGGCGGCCTGGACCAGCGCGCTGACCGCCGTGCCGACGCTGTGCTTCGGCTTCGCCGCGTTCCTCGCGCCCTGGCTCGGCCGCCGCCTCGGCATGGCGCGCGCCGTCGGCCTGTCCCTGGCCGTGCTGACCGTCGGCCTCGTGCTGCGGGTCGTCGACGGCCCGGCGGCGGTCCTCGGCGGCACGTTCGTGGCGTGCGCGGGCATCGCCGTGTGCAACGTCCTCATCCCGGTGGTCGTGAAGGAGTCGTTCCCCGGCCGGGTCGGCCTGGTCACCGGCGTCTACACCGCCGCGCTCGCCGCCGGCGCGGCCCTGGGCGCCGCGTTCACGCCGGGGCTGGAGTCGTTCTTCGGCTCGTGGCGGCCGGCCGTCGGCGCCTGGGCCCTGCTGTCCCTCGCCGCACTGCTCATCTGGCTGGCCGGCGCCCGCCACGGCCTCGCCGCGCGCACCGCCACCCGCCGCGCGACCCCCGGCCGCTCGCTGTTCCGCAGCAGGCTGGCCTGGGTCGTCACCGTCTTCTTCGGGCTCCAGTCGCTGCTGGCCTACACCGTGATGGGCTGGCTGCCGCAGATCCTCGGCGACGCGGGCGTCGACCGCACCACCGCGGGCCTGCTGCTGGCCGTCACCATGGTCCTCGGCGTCCCGGTCAGCCTGATCGTCCCGACCCTGGCGGCGCGCCGCCCGAGCCAGTCCGGCCTGGTCCTGGCCCTCGGCAGCCTGTCCGTGCTGGGCGTCCTGGGCCTGGCCCTCGCCCCCGCCGCCGCGCCCGGCCTCTGGGTCGTCCTGATCGGCGTCGGCATGGGCATGTTCCCGCTCGCCCTGGTGATGATCTCGCTGCGCACGACGAACTCCGCCGACACCGCCCGGCTGTCCGCGATGGCGCAGAGCATCGGCTACCTGATCTCGGCGAGCGGCCCGTTCGCGTTCGGCGTGCTGCGCGGCGCGACGGGCACCTGGACGACGTCGATGCTGGTCCTGGTGGCCCTGCTGGTGCTGCTGACCGCTCTCGGCCACCTGGCCGGCCGCCCGCGCACCGTCTGATAACGCCCGGCTCGCCCGTACCGATAACACGGTCACAGTTGCACGGGAAGACCCGGCCGTTCGAGGGGTCCGGCCGGGTCTCCGCGCGTTCGGGGGTGCTCGCCCCGCTCAGTCCAGCGGCAGGTTGAGCAGGGCGTTCTCGATCACCTCGGGCATCGCCGGGTGGATCCAGTACTGGCCCCTGGCCATCGTGCCCGCGTCCAGGCCGAAGCTCATCGCCTGGATCACCGGCTGGATCACGGTCGGCGCCTGCGGACCGATCACGTGCGCGCCCAGGATCTCGCCCGTCGCCGGGTCGGCCAGGACCTTCGCGAAACCGGTCGTGTCCTCCATGGCCCACCCGTAGGCGATGGACGCGTACGCCTGCGACCCCACCACGTACCGCAGGCCGCGCTCGGCCGCCTGCTCCTCGGTCAGGCCGACCGACGCGATCTGCGGCGACGAGAACACCGCCGACGGCACGTACCGGTGGTCCGAGGCGATCGGCTCGTCGGGGTGGAGCAGGTTGTGCTGCACGACCCGCGCCTCGTGGTTCGCCACGTGCTTGAGCTGGTGGTCGGAGCTGATGTCGCCCAGCGCGTAGACGCCCTCGACCGACGTCCGCTGGTGCTCGTCCACGACGACGCGGCCGTCCGGGCGCACCTCGACGCCCGTCGCGGCCAGGTCGAGCAGGTCGGAGTTGGGCGTGCGGCCGACCGCGACCAGCAGCTCCTCCGACTCCACGACCTCCGCGCCGTCCGGGCCCTCCAGGTGCAGGCGCACCACGCCGTCCACCCGCTCGGCCCGCACGGCCTTGCGCCGCAGCCGCACGTCCCACTTCTCGGCGGCGATCCGGGTGAAGCGGCGCGCCACCTCCTGGTCCTCGTGCCGCAGCAGCAGGTCCGACCGGCCGACGATCGTCACCCGCACGCCGAACGACGAGAACACGTGCGCGAACTCGGCGGCGATGAACCCGCTGCCCAGGATGGTCATCCGGGCCGGCAGGGCGTCGAGGCGCATGACCGTGTCGGACGTGTGGTAGCCGACGCTCTCGATGTCGGCGACGTCCGGCACGACCGGCCGGCTGCCCGCGGCGATCACGAAGCGGTCCGCGGTGATCGTCTCGCCGGTGCCGGTGTCCAGCGTCTTCGGGCCGGTGAACCGCGCCGTGCCGGCGAAGACGGTGACGTTCGCGTTCTCCTCGGCCCGCCAGCGCCGGCCGCCCTCGGCGATCGGGTCGATGCGCCCGAAGATCCGGTCGCGCACGTCCGTCCACCGCACGCCGTCGAGGTGGGCGTCCACGCCGAGCCGCGCGCCCGACGCGGGAGCGCCGGCGACGTCCGCCGTGTGCACGAACATCTTCGTGGGGATGCACCCGACGTTCAGGCACGTGCCGCCGAAGACGCCCTTCTCGACGATCGCGATGTTCCAGCCGGCGAACCGCTCGTCCGCGATGGAGTTGCCGGAACCGGTGCCGATGATGACCAGGTCGAAGTGCCTCACGTCGGCTCCAACTCCGCGCGCGGGGCGCTTGTTCCCGGGGTCAGTGCGCGTAGGTCGGGGTGAGGACCGCGCGGGCCAGCGTGTGGAAGGCCAGGTTGAAGCTCACCACGGCGGGCGAGGCGTCGCCGTCCACGTCGAGCCGCTCCACGTCCACCGCGTGCACCACGAAGAAGTAGCGGTGCACCTGGTCGCCGGGCGGCGGGGCGGCGCCGCCGAACGCGCGCGTGCCGTAGTCGTTGCGCACGTGGAACGCGTCGCCGGGCAGCGACGAGTCCGACCCGCCCGCGCCGGTGTCGAGCGAGGTGACCGAGGCGGGCAGGTTCACCGCGACCCAGTGCCAGAAGCCCGACGGCGTCGGGGCGTCCGGGTCGAAGCAGGTGACGACGAAGCTCTTGGTCCCCTCCGGGAACCCGGTCCAGGTCAGCTGCGGCGAGGTGTTGCCGCCCTCGAACACCTGGGCTTCCGGCAGGGCCTGCCCGTCCTCGACGTCGGTCGAGGAGACGGTGAAGGACGGCACCTGCGGCAGCAGCGCGTACGGGTCGGGGGCGACGGGGCGTTCGAGGCTCATGTCGCACGACCCTATCGCCGGCCCGGGGGCGTCGCAGGACTCCACCGGGTCGCGGCGACCCCCGCGCAACCGTGTGACGCGCGACACGTCTTGAGAGGTGCACCCCCTGGCAGCCGCTCGGGGGGAGGAGCCCTTTGGAGGGCCGCGATGGACCGCCGCTACCGAAGACTCGCACTGCTCGCCCTGACCCTCGCCGCCGTCGGCGGCGCCGTTCCCGCCGCCGACGCGGCCCAGACCCGGTCCCAGACGCAGACCCCCGTGCTGACCGGCATCCGCACCGGTCGGCACGCCGACTTCGACCGCGTCGTGCTCGACCTGGCCGGCCACCGGCCGGAGTTCTTCGTCCGCTGCGTCGACCAGCTCGTCGAGGACGGCTCCGGCAACCCCGTGGACCTGCCGGGCCCGTACTTCCTGGAGGTGCGCATGGCGCCCGCCGCCGCGCACGACGACGCCGGCACGCCGACCTACACCGGTCCGCGGACCTTCACCACGCCCGCGCTGGCGAACGTGCGGGCGGTCGCGATCACCGGTGACTTCGAGGCCAACCTGACCGTGGGCCTCGGCGCGGCCCGCGACTCGTGGCACCGCGTGTTCCTGCTCGACGCGCCCACCCGCGTCGTGATCGACGTCGGGCACTGAGCCGCCCGGCAGTGAGCCACCCGGCGCCGGGCCGCCCGGCGTCGAGCCGCGCGGTCACCGGGTCGGGAAACCGGGTCGGGGGGAACCGGGTCGGGGGGAACCGGGGCCGCGCGGTCAGCCGGTCGTGATCAGGCGCACGCCGTGCAGGCCGAGCGCGCCGCGGGCGACGTGCGCCGGGCAGGACGCGACCTCGCCGCGCCTGGCCAGCTCGGACAGCAGCGGCTGGTGGCGCCGGGCCGCCGCGCGGGACAGGTAGCCGACCTTGGCGGGCGTGCCGTCGGCGTCCAGCAGGTCGACGCGCACCGCGTGCGGGTCGTAGGGGTTCGAGGGTTCGGGGACCAGCAGGGCGGTCGTCTCGCGGTCGGTGAAGCGGGCCAGCTCCGCCTGGTGCCCGGCCTCGCCGACCACGTCCAGCGGGCCGGGCACCGGCAGGGGCACCGGCCTGGGTAGCGCGGCGTTCGACGTCCGGTGCCTGATCAGCAGGAACACCGCCAGCACGCCCGCCACCGCGCTCGCGGCGAGGCCGACCGGGCCGACGGCGAGGGTGAGGGCGAGCGCCACCGAGACGGTGACGAGGGCGACGACCACTGGTGTTGTCCGGTGCACGGCGGGACCTCCGCGTCGGCGATGTGTCAGCCGCCT
>NZ_JBPKJK010000164.1:0-19394 GCF_051756985.1 Saccharothrix sabaoui | reverse complement strand
CGGGCCCTGCGCGCCGCCGGGCACCTGGTCGCCCGGCAGCGCCCGTCAGGTCCCGGCCGTCAGGTCCCGCCCGTCAGCGCAGTTCGGGCACCCTGGCCCGGAAGGCGTCGACCATCGCGTCCCGGCCGACGAGGTTGAACTCGCGGCCGAGGGTGCGCATGATCGAGTCCGAGGTGGGCCGGTAGAGCCCGGTCCGGTGGTACCTCGCGCCCTCGAACGCGCCGACCGCGCCGCCGTCGGGTGACGGCTGCCCGAGGTGGGCCGACCACTTCGCGCCGGTCGGGTCCCTCGTCACGTTGACCTCGGTCGGCTCGGTCCCGGTGTAGGTCTCGTAGGGGTAGTCGTACTCGTCGGCGAGGCCGCCGATGGAGTGGCCCAGCTCGTGCACGGCGATCTGCCCGGCCAGGTCGTTCGCGCCGGCCGCGGTGGCGACGCCGCCGCCCGCGCCGCCGTACTTGGCGGTGTTGCCGAGCGCCACGACCTGGTCGGCGCCCGGCGCGAGCGCGGCGAACTGGGTGGCCTTGGTCTGGTTCACGCACAGCAGCCGCTCGGTCTGGAGGTCGCGCCCCTGGCACCAGAAGCCCATGTCGAGCGCGGTGTCGCGGGCGCTGCCGAGCGCCGGGTCGTTGTCCACGCCGGACTGGTTCGAGACGACGTCGACCCGCCACACGTTGAAGTACTGCTTGTAGGACTTGAACGGCTCCACGGCGGACAGCTCGTCCCACTTGCCCACCACGTGCGAGTGGTAGGCATCGGCGTCGGCGGCGGTGTAGCCGTCACCGACGAAAACGAGGTCGAAGCGCTGGTCGGGGGCGCCGGTCTGCTGGACCGCGACGACCTCGGCGGCCACCTCGTCCGGCGCGGCGGCGGCCTCGACGGTTCTCGCGACGGCGGTCCGGGTGATCGAGCCGTCCGGGGAGAACACCTCCACCCACTCCACGTCGGGCTCCGCGGCGCCGCCGGGCAGGGGGGCGGCGGCGACCGCGAGGACCACGGCCAGCGGCAGGGACAACAGCCGGTGTGCACGCATGCACGTCACGCTATGAAGTGGGTCACTCGTCGGCAAGGGTGGATGGTCGGGTTTCGATTCGCCACGAATGGGTAATGCGTGACGCGTGGGTGTGTGAGCTGGATCGCCCATAAGGGACACCGGTGAGCGACGTCAAGTGGCACTTACCTACCCTGGACGCGTGAACCCGACCGACCTGGCCACCTCGGGCCCCATCCTGCTCGCCACGGGGGTCGCACTGCTGGCCGGGGCCATTTCGTTCGCGTCACCGTGCGTCGTCCCGCTCGTCCCCGGCTACCTCGCGTACCTCGCCGGGCTGGTCGGCGCGGAGGCGCCAGCGGTCACCGGCGGGGAGGCGCCCAAGACCGGTCGCTGGCGGGTCGCGGGCGCCGCGCTGCTGTTCGTGCTCGGGTTCACCGTCGTGTTCGCCCTCACCTCGTTCGTGGTCCTCGGGCTGACCGACGTCTTCTGGCTCCAGGGGGAGCTGCTCCAGCGCATCGGCGGCGTCGTCACCATCGCCATGGGCCTGGTCTTCATCGGCCTCGTGCCCGTCCTCCAGCGCGACGTCCGCCTGCACCGCGTGCCCCGGGCCGGCCTGCTCGGCGCGCCGCTGCTCGGCGGCGTGTTCGCGCTCGGCTGGACGCCGTGCCTCGGCCCGACCCTCTCCGGCGTCCTCATCCTCGCCAGCGGCACCGAGGTCGGCTCGACCACCGTGCGCGGCGTCGTGCTCGTGCTCGCCTACTGCCTCGGCCTGGGCCTGCCGTTCGTCCTGATCGCGCTCGGCGCGCGCTGGGCGGTGCGGGCGACCGGCTGGCTGCGCGGGCACGTCCGCCAGGTGCAGGTGTTCGGCGGCGCGCTGCTCATCGCCGTCGGCGTCGCCCTGGTCACCGGCCTGTGGGGCGATTTCGTGGGCTGGCTGCGGGACGCCGTGGTCAGCGACGTGGTGCTGCCGCTCTGATGGCCACCACCACCGACGTCCCGCCCGCGCCCCCGTCCCGGCGCCCGCCCGGCGCGGCCCGCGCCGTCCTCGCCTTCCTGCGCAACACGTGGCGCGGCCTCACCGCCATGCGCACCGCGCTGACCCTGCTGTTCCTGCTCGCCCTCGGCGCGATGCCCGGCGCCCTGCTGCCGCAGCGCTCGCTCAACGCCACCAAGGTGGACGAGCACATCGCCGGGAACGGCTGGTGGGGCCGGCTCCTCGACGACCTCCAGTTCTACGACGTCTACGCCAGCGCCTGGTTCTCCGCGATCTACGTGCTGCTGTTCGTCTCCCTCGTGGGCTGCCTGCTGCCGCGCACCTGGGAGTACCTCCGGCAGGCGCGGGCCAAGCCCGTGCTGACGCCGCGCAACCTGACCCGGATGCCGCACCACGCCACCGGCGTGACCGAGCGGACCCCCGAGGAGGTCGTCGCGCACGCCGAGCGGCGGCTCCGGGGCTGGCGCCGCGTCACCCGCGAGGAGCCCGACGGCAGCCGCACGGTCAGCGCCGAGCGCGGCTACCTGCGCGAGACCGGCAACCTGGTGTTCCACTTCTCGCTGCTGGGCCTGCTGATCGCCTTCGCGCTGGGCAAGATGTTCGGCTACGAGGGCCAGGTCATCGTGCCCGCGGGCGGCGGCCAGTTCTGCAACTCCGGCGTCTACAACTACGACTCCTTCCGGCCCGGCCTGCGCGTCGACGGCACCGACCTGAGCCAGTTCTGCGTGAAGGTGGGCGACTTCAGCGCCACCTACCTGCACAGCGGCCAGGCCGAGAGCTACCGCGCGGACCTGGAGTACCAGTCGGGGGAGGACCTCGCGACCGGCACGTGGCGGCCGTACGCGCTGGAGGTCAACAGCCCGCTGCGCACCGCCGGCGACCGGGTCTACCTCATCGACCACGGCTACACGCCGCTGTTCACGGTGACCTTCCCGGACGGCCAGGTGCGCACCGGCACCGTCCAGTGGCGGCCGGTCAACCCGGTCACCATGGCCTCCGAGGGCGCGACCAAGCTCGACCCGCCGGGCGTCACCGACCCCGAGCAGCGCCGCAGGAGCCAGCTCGCCATCACCGGCCTGCTCGCGCCGACCGCCGTGTTCCGCGGCGACCTGCTCGACTCGGCGTTCCCCGCGGCGAACGACCCGGCGGTCGCGATCGACGTCTACCGCGGCGACCTGGGCACCGACTCGGGGCGCGGCCAGTCGATCTTCTCGATCAACCAGCAGATGGTCGAGGAGGGCAAGCTGGTCAAGGTCGCCCGGCAGAACCTGCGCGCCGGCGAGCAGCTGACCCTCGACGACGGCACCGTGGTCCGGTTCGACGGCGTCCGCGACTGGGTCGCGCTCCAGGTGTCGCACGACCCGACCCAGGTGTGGGTCCTGGTGTTCGCGATCCTGGTCATCGTGGGTCTGGGGCTGTCGCTGAGCATCAAGCGCCGCCGCGTCTGGGTGCGGGCGGCGGTCGGGGAGGACGGGCGTACCGTGGTCGAGGTCGGCGGCCTCGCGCGGACCGATCAGGCCGGGTACGGCGAGGAGTTCACCGGACTCTCGCGCGACCTGCTGGCCAAGGAGGAGAAGAGCTGATGCCGGTCAACTCGGCCCTGTCGACCTACAGCGACTGGACGTACGGCGCGGCCGTCGCCGTCTACTTCTTCGCCGCGCTCCTGTCCCTGTGCGAGGCGGCGTTCGCGAAGCCCGCCAAGGCCAGGGAGCGCGAGCTGGTCGCCACCGCCGGCGGGACGCGGGCCGACGGCACGTGGACGCCCGGCCTGGTGACCAAGGCGCAGCGCTCGCGCGCCGAGCGCCTGGGCTCGATGGGCCTCGCGCTCACCGTCCTCGGCGCACTGCTCCAGGCGATCTCCCTGGTGCTGCGCGGGTTCGCCACCGGGCGCGCCCCGTGGGGCAACATGTACGAGTACGGCTCGCTGCTCACGCTGGCGGCCGTCGTCACGTGGCTCGTGCTGACCCGCACCTTCCCGGTGCGCAGGCTCGGCGGCTTCGTGCTCGTGCCGATCGTGATCCTCATGTTCCTCGGCGGCACGGTGCTCTACGCCGACGCCGCGCCCGTGCAGCCCGCGCTCCAGTCCTACTGGCTCGTGGTGCACGTCTCGGTCATCTCGATCTCCAGCGGGGTGCTGCTGGTGCCGGGCGTGGCCAGCGTGCTGTACCTGCTCAAGTCCTCGGGCCGGTCGCGGTTCGCGAAGCTGCCCGACGCCGACGTGCTCGACCGGCTCGCCTACCGCAGCACGGTGTTCGCGTTCCCGCTGTTCACCATCGGCATCATCTGCGGCGCGATCTGGGCCGAGGCGGCCTGGGGCCGGTTCTGGGGCTGGGACCCGAAGGAGACCGTGGCGTTCGTGTCGTGGGTCGTCTACGCGGCCTACCTGCACGCCCGCGCCACGGCGGGCTGGCGCGGCAGGCCCGCCGCGTGGATCAACTCGCTGGGTTTCGCGCTGACCGTGTTCAACCTGTTCTTCATCAACCTCGTAACGACTGGGTTGCACTCGTACGCGGGTGTCTCCTGATCGCGTAGACCACCACCTGCGCGATGACCGTTCGCCCACGTCGCGCGCCTGCCGAGGCTCGCGCGCACGTGGGTGAGCGCACACCCAGTGTCGAGGAACCGCTGGTGGTTGACTACCGTCGAACGCGTGGGGTCGGGGACGTCCCGACTCTTTTCTCGCTCAGGGAGGGACCCCAGCGGTGACCGGTCGCTACGAGAATCCTGAGCCGTCGTGGCAGCCGCCGGCAGGCGCTGAGGGGCAGCCCACCACCACCCCCGAGCCGCAGCCGCAGTACACCGAGCCGCCGACGGTCTACCTGGACCCGGCCCAGTCGGGGCAGGTCCAGTCCGGTCCGGTGCAGGGCGGGCAGGTCCAGTCGGGGCCGCCGTCGGGCGGGTTCCCGGTGCAGGGCCAGCAGTCCGGCCCGTACCAGGTGCCCCCCGGTCAGCAGTCCGGCGCCTACCACGTCTCGGGCGGCCCGTCCGGCGCCTACCCGGTGCAGGGCCAGCAGTCCGGGCCGTACCCGGTGCAGGGGCAGCAGTCCGGCCCGTACCAGGTGCCGCCCGGTCAGCAGTCCGGTGCCTACCAGGTCTCCGGCGGCCCGTCGGGCGCCTACCCGGTGCAGGGCCAGCAGTCGGGGCCGTACCAGGTGCCGCCCGGTCAGCAGTACCAGGGCCAGTACCAGGGCGGGTTCCCGAACAACTTCCCGCAGAGCGTCGGCCCCCAGCAGCCGCAGCCCCCGCAGGCGAACGCCAACGAGGTGTCCTCGCAGCAGCTGATCAAGCGGGCGAAGCGACCGCCGCAGTCCGGCTGGCGCAAGACCCTGCACTCGATGACCGGCGGCTTGGTCAACCTGGGCGAGAGCCCGGCCGACCTGCGCCGGCGCGAGCTGATCGGCCGCATCAACCAGCCCCTGCGCGGCTGCTACAAGATCGCGATGCTGAGCCTGAAGGGCGGCGTCGGCAAGACCACGACGACGACCACGCTCGGCTCCACGTTCTCGTCGCTGCGCGGTGACCGGGTCATCGCGGTGGACGCCAACCCGGACCGCGGCACGCTGGCGCTGAAGGTGCCCAGGGAGACCACGGCGACCGTGCGGCACCTGCTGCGCGACGCGTCCCGCATCACCCGGTACAGCGATGTGCGCGCCTACACGTCCCAGTCGCCGAGCCGGCTGGAGATCCTGGCGTCCGAGCAGGACCCGGCGGTCTCCGAGGCGTTCAGCGACGAGGACTACCTGCGCACGGTCGCGTTGCTGGAGCTGTTCTACAACATCGTGCTGACCGACTGCGGCACCGGCCTGATGCACTCGGCCATGAAGGGCGTGCTCGACCAGGCCGACTCGCTGGTGCTCGTCTCGTCCGGTTCGGTGGACGGCGCGCAGACGTCGGCGGCCACGCTCGACTGGCTGGAGGCGCACGGGTACCGCGACCTGGTCGCGAGGTCCGTCGCGGTGATCAACTCGGTGCGGCCGGGCTCGGGCAAGGTCGACCTGGACAAGCTGGCCGCGCACTTCGCCCAGCGCTGCCGCGCCGTGGTGCGCATCCCGTTCGACCAGCACCTGGAGGAGGGGGCCGAGATCGAGCTGGACAAGCTCGCCCCGGACACCCGGCTCGCGCTGCTGGAGCTGGCCGCCACCGTGGCGGACGACTTCCCGAACAACTAGGCGTCCCCGGGCGACCGGGCGTCACGAAGGGGCCCCGGTCGACGGGGCCCCTTCGCGGTCACTCTTCTTCTTCCGGCTTCTTCTTCTTGCGCTGCTCACCGAGCTTGCGCAGGAAGTCGGGGTCGTCGTCGGGTGCGACGAACCGGCGGCTGGGGGCGGTATCGACCCGGTCCGGTCCGAACGAGCGCCACAGCAGCACGGCGATCGTCAGTGCACCGACCACCGCTAGCAGGTACAACATGTGGTCGCCACCTCCTTTGCCACGAGATTACCCGCGTTCAGGAGGTGTTCGGCGTCAGTGCCTGACGGGTTCGGTCGCCTCGGTCGTGAGCTGCGACAACAGCTCCTGGACCTCCGACTCGCGGAACCGGCGGTGACCACCGGGCGTCCGGATGGAACCGATGCGACCCGCGGTGGCCCACCGGGTCACGGTCTTGGGGTCGACCCGGAACAGGTTGGCGACCTCGCCCGGCGTGAGCAGTCGTTCCCCCGCGTGTGCTGTGACGGTCACGGTGATCCTCCCCGATGACGAGCAGACTTACCGGACGCATCGTGGCATCCCACCCTTCGGGTACTCGAACGCTTGGGTGATGGTAAAGAGGTAGCAAAGGGACGAAGCGTGCGGTTCGGACATCGCCCCGGGTGGGCCTAGGCTGTGGCCGGTGGACGCTCTTGATCGCCAGATCATCGCCGCCCTCCGGGTCAACGGTCGGGCCACGTACGCCGACCTCGGTCGCAAGGTCGGCCTGTCGGCCTCCGCCGTGCACGAGCGGGTCGGCAAGCTGGAGGCCACCGGCGTCATCGTCGGCTACCACGCCGTGGTCGACCCGAGCGCCGTCGGCCTCGGCGTCACCGCCCTGGTGAGCATCCACCCCACGGACACCGCCGACGACGACGAGCTGGCCGTCTCCCTGGGCGAGCTGGTCGAGGTCGAGTCGTGCTACCGGGTGGCGGGCGACGAGTCGTTCATCGTGAAGGTGCGGGTGGCCACCGTGGACGACCTGGAGCGCTCGCTGGGCAGGCTCCGCCGCATCCAGGGCGTGGCGCGCACCCGCACGACGGTCGTGCTCTCCACCCGCTTCGAGGGACGCCCGAACACCGGGGCGACCGGACCCGGAGCGGGCGCGTAACCTGGGCAACCGTGCACCTGGGTCGTGATGTGACGCTCTACGTCGGCGCGCGGCTGGGCATGGTCGCCGCGGTCACCGCGCTGCTCGTGCTGGTCAACGTGCCGCTGCTGGTGGCGCTCGCGGTGGGCGTCGTCGTGGCGCTGCCGCTGTCGCTGTTCGTCTTCAAGGGCCTGCGCACGCGGGTCGCGCGGGGGCTGGAGGCCAAGCAGGCCGTGCGCCGCGCGGAACGCGACAAGCTGCGCGCCCAGCTGCGCGGCGAGACCCCGGCCGAGCAGGCGTAGCACCCGGGCGCGGCCGATCCGGCCGGGCGGTTCCGGTCGGGCGATCCGGTCGGGCGGTTCCGCGACGCCCGATCCGCGCCGGCACGTGGGAGCGCGTCCACCGTCTCGGCGGTATGACGGGGCGTGGTTGAAAAGTACCGTTCTGTCCTGCCATCCGGTGATCTGCCTCCATCCTGCTGAAGGGGCTGTTCAGTGACCCGTTCCCACGCCGCTCGATTAACCGGCGCGGTCGTCCTCGCACTCGGCCTGGCCGCGACCTCGCTCACCGCCGCCTCCGCCTCCGACGCGATCGCCACCTCCGCCACCTCCGCACCGCGCGTCGCCCAGGGCATGTCCCTGGCCATGCAGCGCGACCTCGGCCTCACCGCCGACGGCGTGCGGACGCGCCTCGCCCAGGAGGAGAAGGCCCGCGGCGCCGAGACCGTCGCCCGCACGCTCTACGGCTCGTCCTACGCGGGCAGCTGGTTCGACCCGGCCACCGGGAAGCTCGCCGTGGCCGTCGCCGGGCCCGCCGCCACCGCGCCGACCGGCCTCGACATCACCGTCGTGCCCGTCGCGCACACCTACGCCCAGCTCGACGCCGCCAAGACCGCCCTCGACCGGAAGGCGGGCCGCGCCGCCCCGGCGGGCGTCAACAGCTGGTACGTCGACGTCAAGACCAACACCGTCGTCGTCACCGTCAACCGGCACCGCGTCGACGACGCCGTCACCAAGTTCGTCGAGGCGGCCCGGGCCACCCACGACGCCGTGCGCGTCGTGGAGGAGGAGCACTCGCCCGTGCCGCAGGCCGACGTCGTCGGCGGCTGGCCGTACTGGATCAACTACGGCGGGCGCTGCTCGGTCGGCTTCGCCGTGTACGGCGGCTTCGTCACCGCGGGCCACTGCGGCACGCCCGGCTCGTCGGCCAGCGACCAGGCCGGCGCGCTGCTCGGCTACTTCGCCGGGTCGACGTTCCCCTACTACGACTACGCCTGGGTCCAGGCGAGCGCCGGCGTGAACCTCTACGGGTACATGGAGGGCTACGACGGCTACTGGTACTACGTGCGCGGCTCCGCGCAGGTGCCGGTCGGCTCCGGCGTGTGCCGCTCCGGCTCGACCACCGGCATGTGGTGCAACTACATCCTCGGGCGCGGCCAGACCGTGAACTACCCGCAGGGGGTCGTCTACGGCCTGACCCGCACGAACGTGTGCGCGGAGCCCGGCGACTCGGGTGGCTCGTGGCTCAGCTCCAACCAGGCGCAGGGCGTGACCTCGGGCGGCTCGGGCAACTGCTCGTCCGGCGGCACGACCTACTACCAGGAGGTCAACCCGATCCTGTCCGCCTACGGGTTGTCGCTGATCCTCACCTGACCGCGGACCTGACGGCAGGACCTGGCCCGGCCCCTCCGCGGGGGCCGGGTCAGGCCCGCCCGAACACCTCCACCGCCTCGGCGGACAGGCGCTCCACCACGTCCGCCAGCTCCAGCGCCCCCAGCCAGTGCGCCGGGATCGCCTCGGCGCCGTCCCGCGCGCCCAGCAGGTTCCCGCACAGCGCGCCCGTCGAGTCGCTGTCGCCGGAGTGGTTGACCGCGAGCAGCAGCCCGTCGGCGAGGTCCCGCCCGGTGAGCGCGGTGAGCACCGCGATGGCCAGCGCCTCCTCGCCCACCCAGCCGCCGCCGAACCTCGCCTCGATCGCCTCCGGCGTCGGCCGCGCGCCCTCGGCGGCCAGCTCGGCGGCCGTCCCCACGGCCAGGTCCAGCAGCACCAGCTGCTCCTCGTGGCCGTCCCACCGGACCAGCTCGGCGCGGGCCACCTCGATCGCGGGCAGCAGCTCCAGCCCCGCCAGCAGCTGCTGCACGAGCACCGCCAGCACGCCCGTCGACAGGTAGCCGCTCGGGTGCCCGTGGGTCAGCGCCCCGGTGGCCGCGGCCAGCCCGAACACCTCGCGCGCGTCGTCCGACCACAGCGCCACCGGCGCGGCGCGCATCACCGCGCCGCAGCCCTTCGAGTCGTTGATCGGGTCGTCGACCGTGCCCAGCGCGCCCGAGCGCAGCGCGGTCAGGCACGTGTTCCCCGGCGCGCGCGGCTCGTGCAGCGCGCGGACGCCCAGCAGCCACCCGTCGTCCGGCACCTCCGGCCCGCCCTGCGTGCGCAGCCACCGCCCGTAGGCGGCGCGCACCTCGTGCACCGGGTCGCCGCCCCGCCGCCGGGCCAGGAGCAGGCCCTCCAGCGTGAACAGGGTCATCTGCGTGTCGTCGGTGATCGCGCCGAGCCGGCCGTAGGCGGGCGCGTAGTCGGTGAGGCCCGACGGGCCGAACCGGTCGCGGACGCGGTCGATCCGGTCGAACTCGATCGAACCGCCGAGCGCGTCACCGACGGCGCCCGCCAGGAGGCTGCCGCGGACGGAGCTGCTCAGGAGTGGGTTCACGCCGCAGAAGTTATCGTGCCGGCGTGAGTACTTCGGTAGACCGATGTTGTTCCCGCACCCGGGAGTGGGTGTGCGAGGCCGTCCGCATCATCGAGGCGGACGCCAACCGCAGCGCCGACACGCACCTGCTGCGCTTCCCCCTGCCGCTGGAGTGGGGGATCGACCTGTACCTCAAGGACGAGTCCACCCACCCCACGGGCTCGCTCAAGCACCGCCTCGCGCGCTCGCTGTTCCTCTACGCGATCTGCAACGGCTGGGTCGTCGGCGGCACGCCCGTCATCGAGGCGTCGTCCGGCTCGACGGCCGTGTCCGAGGCGTACTTCGCGCGGCTGCTCGGCCTGCCGTTCATCGCCGTCATGCCCCGCTCGACCAGCCCGGAGAAGATCGCGCTGATCGAGCGCCAGGGCGGCCGGTGCCACTTCGTGGACGAGCCGACCGCGATCTACGACGAGTCCCGGCGGCTCGCGACCGAGCTGGGCGGCCACTTCATGGACCAGTTCACGCACGCCGAGCGGGCCACCGACTGGCGCGGCAACAACAACATCGCCGAGTCGGTGTTCCAGCAGATGGAGCTGGAGGACGCGCCGGAGCCCGAGTGGGTCGTGGTCGGCGCGGGCACCGGCGGCACGAGCGCCACCATCGGCCGCTACGTGCACTACCGGAGGCTGCGGACGCGGCTCGCCGTCGTCGACCCCGAGCACTCGGTGTTCTTCGACGCCTGGCGCGACGGGGACCCGACGCTGACCTCGTCGCGGGGCTCGCGGATCGAGGGCATCGGCCGGCCGCGGGTCGAGCCGTCGTTCATCGGGCACGTCATCGACCGCATGGTCAAGGTGCCGGACGCGGCGTCGGTCGCGACGATCCGGCGCGTCGAGGACGTCCTCGGGCGGCGCGTCGGCGGGTCCACCGGCACCAACCTGTGGGGCGCGTTCCAGCTGGTCGCGGAGATGCGCGCGTCCCGGCAGCGGGGCAGCGTCGTGACGCTGCTGTGCGACGGCGGCGAGCGGTACGCGAACACGTACTACTCGGACGAGTGGGTGGCCGCGCAGGGCATGGACCTCGCGCCGCACCTGAAGACGCTCGACGAGTTCCTCGTCACCGGCACCTGGGCGACGTGACGCGCCCGTTTGCTCACGCACGTTTGTGCGGACCGGGTGGAACGCGCGGGGGCCGCCGTGCGTCGCAGCGTGATCTGCGGCGTGGTGTCGGAAGGGGCGAGCGGTGAGCGCTTGGCGGACAGCGGACGTGCTGACGGCCGAGGACGTCCTGACGAGGTCGGTCGCCGACGCGGAGAAGGCGATGCGCGAGGCGGCGAAGCTGCGCTACCCGCAGCGCGAGCCGTCGGCCGAGGACGTGCGGCGGGTGATGCGGTACGCCAAGTCGAACGAGGCGTCGCCCGAGCTGAGGGCGTTGCAGCGGCGCATCGCGGGCGGCTACCTGAGCTGGCGGCAGGTGCTGCTCGGCGAGGCGGCGGACGACCGGGGCGTGAAGGCGGCGCTGGAGGCCGACCGGGTCGCCCTGGCCGCGCTGTGCCGGGGCGAGGAACCGCGCGTCGCCGCGCCGAAGCCACCGCCCCGGGACGACGACGAGCCGCTGTCGTTCACCGAGGACGCCTGGTAGGGCGGGGCTCAGCCCAGGACGAGCGCGACGGGCACGGCGATGCCCCACACGAGCATCGCCAGGCCCGTGTCGCGCAGCACCGGGATCAGGTCGCGGCCCGTCGCGCCCTTGAGCACCCGCCGCGCGCCCAGCAGGGCCAGGGGCAGGGCGAGGAAACCGACCAGGGACAGCGGGACGCGCAGGCCGATCGCCAGGGTGATGACGAACGGGACGGTCACCAGCGCCAGGTAGAGGCGGCGGGCGTCCCGGTCGCCGAGGGTGCTCGACAGCGTCCGCTTGCCCGCCCGCAGGTCGGTGGGGATGTCGCGCAGGCTGTTGGCGACCATCACGCCGGTGGAGAACGCGCCCATCGCGACCGCGCCGCCGATGCCGATGCCGGTGACCTCGCCGGTCTGCACGTACAGCGTGCCGAGCACCGCCGCCGGGCCGAAGAACACGAACACGGCCAGCTCGCCCAGGCCCGCGTACCCGTACGGCTTGCGCCCGCCGGTGTAGAACCACGCGGCGGCGAGGCACACCGCGCCGAACGCGACCATCCACCAGCGGCCGGACAGCACGACCAGCGCGAGACCCGCGACGGCGGCGACGCCCAGGGCCGCGAACGCCGCCGCCCGCACCGCCTTCGGGTCGGCCGAGCCCGAGCCGACCAGGCGGAACGGGCCGACGCGGTCGGCGTCCGTGCCCCGGATGCCGTCCGAGTAGTCGTTCGCGTAGTTCACGCCCACCTGGAGCGCCACCGACACCAGCAGCGCCAGCGCCGACCACGTGGCGTGGAAGCCGCCGACGTGGTGCGCGGCGCCCGCGCCGACCAGGACCGGCGCGATCGAGTTCGGCAGCGTGCGGGGGCGGGTCCCCGATACCCACTGGGCGACTGTGGCCATGCCGGACATCCTCCGACATGGTGAACGGGGACCCGCTCCCGGGTGGTTCCGGCCGTCAGCAGGCGGTCGCGCCCGAGACGCCCGACACGTAGGCGCGGGCGACGAACTTGCCCGACGCGATCCGGTACCAGAGGTTCGACGTGCCCTGGGTGCCCGTGACCGACTGGCCGGTGACCTGGCACTCGACCCTGACCTGCGCGTAGTTCGCGGCGATGCCGACCTGCGCGGCGGTCGAGGTGGCGCCGTCGCGGACGTTCACCGTGCCGTTCTGGGCCTCGGTGCGGACGAACCCGGCCGGGCCGGACCCGGTCCACTGGTAGGTGACGGTGACCCACGCGTTGTTGGTCAGCTTCAGGCCGTCCCAGAACGTGCCGTCGGCCAGGTCGATGCCCGCCGGGTTGGCGACCACGCGCCCGAACTGGTCCTTGCCGCCGTTGTAGCCGTTCTCGTAGGCGGCCTGCGCCTCGGGCTTGCCCTGCGGGAGGTCCTTCCACATCTCGCGGGTGGCCGACGGGTTCCAGTAGTCGTCCTTGGTGTTCCACGGGCCGACGTCCCACACCGGCGCCCACTCGCAGCGGCCGTTCGAGGCGCACACCCGCACGCTGTACGTGCCGGTGCCCTTGGCGCTCAGGCCGCGGCGGGACGGCAGCGCGACGAAGTGGTCGCGCGAGACGATCACGTGGCCGTTCGCGGTCGTGCCGCCGACGAGGCCCTCGCGGGTGGCGTACACCCGGTAGGACAGGCCCGCGGCCTCGGCGGTGACGCCGTCGCTCTTCGCGGGCGCGGTGAACGCCCGCAGGTCGAGCCGGTTCACCTCCGGGCTCTCGCCCTCGGCGGTCAGCGCGACCCGGACCTGCACGGTCCGCACGGCCCGGGGCAGCACGGCCGGCGCGTCGGGGCGGGCCTCGACCCACTCCGTCCACCGGTCGTGGCCGAGCGCGCCGCGCACGTCGACGGCCACCTCGGCGCCGGCCGGGACGGTGCTCCTGACGCTCGCGGCCACGGCGTTGGCCGGTGCGCCCAGCTCGTGCGGGTCGAGCAGGAGGAAGCCGGAGCGCGCCGCGGCCCGCGCGCTGGCGGGCACCGGCGCGGCGCGGTCGAGGCGTATCGCGCCGTCCCGCGACGCCACCCCGGTGTCGTCGGCGTTCACGGTGGTCAGGTCGGCTCGCCACCCGGCCTCCCCCGCGGCTGCGGCGGGGGCCGCCAGCCCTGCGGTGAGGACGGTGGCGAGGGTGAGCGGGAACAGGTAGCGCCTGGTCATCGCAGCACTCCTCGTCCGGACACGCGGTGCGGAGGGGACCGCGGCAGGGCCGCGCGTCACGGCCTGCCGAGCCAATCGCCTACAGGTGTTACCTGTCAACCAACAGTGAATCGAGCTTGCGAGAAAGTCACCCGAAGGAGTTGGCGATCGCCCGTCGATCGACCTTGCCGGGGCCCCGGAGGGGCAGTTCGCGGACGAAGACCACCCGCTTCGGGATCGCGAACCGCCCGATCGTGTCCCCGACCGCCGCACGCAGCGCCTCGACGTCCGGTGGGTTCCCGAAATCCTCCGGGACCACCGCGGCGGCCGTCACATGCCCCCATTCGGGGTCGGGCAGCCCCACCACGCACGCCTCGCGCACCCCCGCCTGCGCGGTGAGCGCCCGTTCGACCTGGAGCGGGGCGATGTTCTCGCCACCGCTGATGATCACGTCGTCGGCCCGGCCGAGGACCTCCAGCGTGCCGTCGGACCGGACGCGCCCCAGGTCGCCGGTGCGGAACCACTCGCCGAACGGCTCGCCCCCCTGGTAGCCGAGCGCCAGCACCGGCCCGCGCACCTCGATCCGGCCCCCGACCAGCCGCACGTGGACGCCGTCGAGCGGCAACCCGTCGTAGACGCACCCGCCGGACGTCTCGCTCATGCCGTAGGTGGTGACCACCCGGACGCCCAGCGCCCGCGCCCTCTCCAGCAGCGCGTGCGGCGTGGCGGCCCCGCCGAGCAGCACGGCGTCGAACTGCCGCAGCGCCTCCAGGCCGGGCCCCTCGGTGGCCACGAGCCGACCCAGCTGGGTCGGGACCAGCGCCGTGTAGCGCGGCCCGGACGAGGCCAGGACGCCCCGCGCGGCGGTGGCGAACCCCGACGCCCGGAACCCGCCGGAGAGGTCCACCACGCCGGGCGCGGTGCCGGCCACGACCGAGCGCACGAGCACCTGGATGCCCGCGATGTGCGTGGTGGGCAGCGCGAGCAGCCACGTGCCGGGCCCGCCCAGCCGCTGGTGCGTCAGCCGCGCCGAGGCCACCAGCGCCCCCGCCGACAGCAGGACCACCTTGGGCGTGCCGGTGGACCCGGACGTGCCCACCGCCAGGACGGCCTCGGTCTCCCAGCCCCGGAGGGCGGGCGGCCCGCCGTCCCCCGACGCCTCGGGCTGGGCCACCAGCGGCAGCGCCACGTCCGGGGTGCCGGGCGGGCCGGGTGGGCCGGGTGGCGACCCGGTGGCGGCGAGGGTCGGGGCCAGTGCGGCGTCGAGCGCCGTGAGCGTGATCATCGGCTCAGTAGTGGTAGGGGTAGTCGGACCAGTCGGGCTCCCGCTTCTCCAGGAAGGCGTCACGGCCCTCCACGGCTTCGTCGGTCATGTACGCGAGGCGGGTCGTCTCGCCGGCGAAGAGCTGCTGACCCACCAGGCCGTCGTCGATCAGGTTGAACGCGTACTTCAGCATCCGCTGCGCGGTCGGGGACTTGCCGTTGATCTCCTTCGCCCACTCCAGGGCCGTCGACTCCAGCTCGGCGTGCGGCACCACGGCGTTGACGGCGCCCATCGCGTGCATGTCGTCGGCGCTGTAGGTCCGACCCAGGAAGAAGATCTCCCGGGCGAACTTCTGGCCGACCTGCCGCGCCAGGTACGCCGAGCCGTAGCCGCCGTCGAAGCTGCCCACGTCGGCGTCCGTCTGCTTGAACTTCGCCTGCTCGGCGCTCGCCAGGGTGAGGTCGCACACCACGTGCAGGCTGTGCCCGCCCCCGGCCGCCCACCCCGGCACGACCGCGATCACGACCTTCGGCATGAACCGGATCAGCCGCTGGCACTCCAGGATGTGCAGCCGGCCGGCCCGCGCCGGGTCGACGGTGTCGGCCGTCTCGCCCGAGGCGTACTGGTAGCCGCTGCGCCCGCGGATGCGCTGGTCGCCGCCCGAGCAGAACGCCCACCCGCCGTCACGGGGGGACGGCCCGTTGCCGGTCAGCAGCACGCAGCCCACGTCCGAGCTCATCCGCGCGTGGTCCAGCGCGCGGTACAGCTCGTCGACCGTGTGCGGGCGGAACGCGTTGCGCACCTCCGGCCGGTCGAACGCGATGCGCACCGTGCCCTGGTCGACCGCGCGGTGGTACGTGATGTCGGTGAAGTCGAAGCCCTCGACCCGCTTCCAGCGGGTGGGGTCGAACAGCTCGGAAACGTCCTGGTCTGCCACGCCAGGGACAATAAGCCCGAGCCGGAGCTGAGAACGGGACCGCCCTGCGGCGAGGTCGGGTGGTGGAGGTGGCCTGGTAGCGGGTCATGACTCCAGTGTTCGAACTCACGTTCGACTCAGCAAGGGGAATCACCCCATCGTGCACTGAGCGACAATGGATCGGTGAACCCGTCCACCGCGCAGGCCAGGGTGCTCGTCGACGAGCTGATCCGCAACGACGTCCGGCACGTCGTGCTGAGCCCCGGATCGCGCAACGCGCCGCTGTCGTTCGCCCTCCACGAGGCGGCCGTCGCCGGGCGGATCACCCTCCACGTCCGCGTCGACGAGCGCACGGCGGGTTTCCTCGCCCTCGGCCTGGCCCGCGGCGGCGGCCACCCGGTCGCCGTGACCTGCACCTCCGGCACGGCGGTGGCCAACCTGCACCCGGCGGTGCTGGAGGCGCGGCACGCCGGGGTGCCGGTCATCGCCGTCACCGCCGACCGCCCGGTCGAGCTGTACCGCACGGGCGCCAGCCAGACCGTCGACCAGCAGCGGGTGTTCGGCCTGGACACCCTCCAGTTCCCCATCGCCGAGCGCCGCGCGGGCCAGAACGGCCTGTGGCGCTCCCTGGTGTGCCGCGCCGTCGCCACGGCCCGCGAGCAGGGCCCGGTTCACCTGAACGTGCCGTTCCGCGACCCGCTGGTGCCCGCCGGGGACGACGACTGGCCGGAGGACCTGGCCGGCCGCCCGTTCGACGTGCCGTGGACCCGCGTGGCCGAGCGCACCACCACCTCGCTGCACACCGCCGACCACCTCGGCCCGCGCACCCTGGTCGTGGTCGGCGACACCGACATCGACGTCACCGACCTCGCCGAACGGGCGGGCTGGCCGGTCGTCGCCGAACCCACCGGCCCCTCCGGCCAGGCCCTGCGCCACGGCTCGCTGCTGCTCAACGCCGACCTGCCCGCGCACCTGGAGCCCCGGGCCCTGGTCGTGGTGGGCCGCCCCACGCTGACCAGGGGCGTGCTGCGGCTGATCGCCCGCACCCCGGTCGTGCACGTGCTCAGCCGCGACCTCGACTGGCCGGACCCGCAGTTCGCCGCCACGCACACCTCCACCGACCTGGTGCTGGGCGAGCACGAGGTGGACGACGACTGGCTCACCTCCTGGCGGCACGCCGACAAGGTGGTGTCCGAGGTCGTGGACGACCTGCTCGCCAACCAGCCGTGGCCGACCGGCCTGCACGTGGCCCGCGACGTCGTGGCGGCGCTCCCGGCGGGCGCGAACCTGTTCCTCGGCTCGTCGAACCCGATCCGCGACGTCGACCTGGTCGCCGCGCCGCGCCCGGACGTCGCCTCGTTCGCCAACCGGGGCGTGGCGGGCATCGACGGGAGCGTCTCCACCGCCGCCGGCCTCGCGATGACCGCCGGGCCGACGATCGCGCTGATCGGCGACCTGACGTTCCTGCACGACGCCAACGGCCTGCTCATCGGCCCCGGCGAGCCGCGCCCGGACCTGACCGTGGTGGTGCTCAACGACGACGGCGGCGGCATCTTCGCGCTGCTGGAGCAGGGCGCGCCGGAGCACGCGACGACGTTCGAGCGCGTCTTCGGCACGCCCCACGGCGTGGACCTGGCGGCCCTCTGCGCCGCGCACCACGTGCCGCACGCGCGGGTGTCGACGGCGGACGCGCTGAGGCGCGAACTGGGCCGTCCGGACGGAATCAAAGTGGTCGAAATCCGGGCGGAGCGGAACGAATTGCGCGATCTGCACACGCGGTTGAGGGCCGTCGTGTCAACCGCATTCCAATAGCCGAAAACCTACGTACGGGGGTATACCGGCCCCGGTGCCGGGGATAGCTTGCCGGGCATGTCCCTGAGAGCGAAGCTGACCCTCGGTACCGCCACCGCGGCGTCCCTGCTGCTGCTCGCCGGTACGGCGACGGCGGCACAACCAGGCGCGCCGGGCATCGGAGACCCGTACTACCCGAATGCGGGCAACGGCGGGTACGACGTTTCCCATTACGACATCAGGCTCAACTACCAGCCGGCGAACGACAACCTTTCCGGCACCACGACGATCCTGGCCAAAACCACCCAGGACCTGACCCGGTTCAACCTGGACTTCCTGCTGAAGGCGAGTTCGGTCCGGATCAACAACAGGGTCGCGCAGTTCTCGCAGGCGGGCGGCGAACTCGTGGTCGACCCGCGCGGCACGCTGCGCGCGGGCACCCACCTGACGATCGTCGTCACCTACTCCGACGTGCCCTCGACGCACGCGGTCGACGGCTACACGTCGTGGAAGCGCACCCCGGACGGCGCGCTCGCGATCGACCAGCCGGACATCGCGCCGTGGTGGTTCCCGAGCAACAACCACCCGACCGACAAGGCCACGTTCGACGTGTCGGTGGCCGTGCCGAGCGGCGTCGAGGTGATCTCGAACGGCCTGTTCAACGGCACGACCCAGCAGATCAACGGCTGGACCCGCTGGCGCTACCGCAGCCTCCAGCCGCAGGCCACCTACCTGGCGTTCGTGGCGATCGGGCAGTTCGAGATCCGCCAGTCGACCTCGCCGGGCGGGCGTCCGGTGCTCAACGCCTACTCGGAGCGGCTGGGCGCGGACTACAGCGCGTCCGTGGCGTCGGTCGAGCGGACGTCCGAGGTGACGGAGTTCCTGGAGGGGCCCTTCGGTCCCTACCCGTTCGAGGCGGAGGGCGGCGTGGCGACGCCGGGCATCGGCTTCGCGTTGGAGAACCAGACCCGGTCGACCTACGACGCCGCGTTCTTCCGGCGCGGCTCGAACACCTACGTCGTCGCGCACGAGGTCGCGCACCAGTGGTTCGGCGACTCGGTGTCCGTGCGGCGGTGGCGGGACATCTGGCTGAACGAGGGCTTCGCCAGCTACGCGGAGTTCCTGTGGTCGGAGCACGTGGGCGAGGGCACGGCCCAGGAGAACGCCGACTACCTGTACTCGCTCTACCCGGCCGACGACCCGTTCTGGACGGTGCTGCCGGGTGACCCGGGCGCGGAGAACCAGTTCGACGGCGCCGTGTACGACCGCGGCGCGCTGGCCGTGCACGCGCTGCGCGCGGAGATCGGCGACGAGGCGTTCTTCGCGCTGCTCGAGGAGTGGGTCACCGAGCACCGCAACGGCGACGCGTCGATCGAGGACTTCGTGGCGCTCGCCGAGCGGGTGTCCGGCGAGCAGCTCGACGAGCTGTTCCGGATCTGGCTGTTCACGCCGGAGAAGCCGGCCGCCGCGCCGGGTTCGGCGGGGCTCCGGACGGCGGCGGCCCCGGTCGAGCCGAAGTCGTACCAGAAGATCCGCGAGACCCGGCGGCTGCTGGCCGCGCACGACCACTGAGGGTCGCGAACGCAGAACTCAGGGGTCGTGAGCGTAGGACTCACCGGTCGTGAGCGTAGGACTCGCGGGTCGTGAGCGTTGGACTCCCGGGGTCTGGGCGTTGGACTCCCGGGGTCTGGGCGTTGGACTCCCGCGGGG